>JBGQLF010000257.1:0-9549 GCA_041499985.1 Gemmataceae bacterium | reverse complement strand
TCGGATCTGACCCGGCAGCTGATTACTGGAGCGTTACGGCTGCGTGGCCGCCTGATCCGCTGGCTGCCTCCCCGCCGGCAGCCGCGCCTGCGCACCCAGATGAACCACCACACTTATCCCACCGGCTACCAGATCGAGGAACTGGGCCCGCCGGGCAGCGCTTGAGCTCGGTCTACGCGAGAATGTCCGCCAGCGCAGCTTCGATGGTGGGAAATTGGAAGCGGTAGCCGAGAGCGAGGGCACGCCTGGGCAGCACGCGCTGTCCCTTCGCGATGACCTCGGCCACTTCGCCCAGCATCACGCGCAGTGCGATCACGGGGGTTGGCAGGAAGCTGGGACGGTGCAGCGCGCGGCCGAGCGCCTTACTAAACTCCTTGTTGGTCACAGGCTGCGGGGCCGTGGCGTTGATTGGTCCCTGGGCATTGGGATTATCGAGGGCCAGCAGCAGGATGCCGGTCATATCGGCATGGTGAATCCAGCTCATCCACGGTTTCCCCGAGCCGATCGGTCCACCAGCACCCAGTTTGAACGGCGGAAGCATCTTGGCCAGGGCACCGCCTTCCTTGTCGAGCACAACGCCGATGCGCACCCGGACCACGCGGACGCCGAGCGGTTCCGCCGCCTGAGTCGCTTGCTCCCAGTCCACGGTGAGCCGGGCAAGCGTGTCGTCGCCGGGTGGAGCCTCCTCAGACAGTTCCTCGTCGGCGTGGAAACCGTAATAGCCGATAGCCGAGGCGTTGACGAGAATCTTGGGATTGCCGGCCGGGGTGCGCGGACTGCGAGCGAGGGCTTGCACCACATGGGCGGTGCTCTTGACTCGACTCTCGCGCAGTAGGGTCTTGAAGGCGTCGTTCCAGCGGCGATTGAAGATCCCCTCGCCCGCCAGGTTCACGACCGCATCGCAATCGCCCACGGCATCCATCCAGGCTCCTGCTTGCGTCGGATCGCCTTCGACGACGCGGACAGAGCTCCCAAAGCGTTGCCGTGCCTGGGCGGGACGACGGGTCAGCAGGATCACGCTCTCCTGCCGCTGCTTCAGCCGCCCGATCAGACGCGAGCCGAGCAAGCCCGTGCCGCCGGTGATGAACACACGCATGCTGATTCTCCTCCTTCGGATGCCTCGGGGGCTTCTGACGCCTGCCAGTCTTCTGCTACCATTGATAGCCGTGGAGGAGAGTGGAGACCACCACCTTCTGGTTTTTCATGTGGCGCCTGAAAAACTGGTTTCGGTGAATCTCGAGAGGAAGGCCGGTGCCCGATATGTTAGAATTGAATCGTTTGTGGATCCTGAAGCCCACAAGGTAATCCGGAACGGGAGGCAACAACATGCAGCGATGGCAATGGCTAGCAGGGGTCGGAACCGTGGCCGTGCTCCTGGCTCTGAGCGACTCGGCCTGGGCGGACCGGGTGCCGAGCACGCGCACCGCGGGGCAGTCCAATTTCGGAACGCGGCAGGATATCACGGTGCCCTATTTGACGACCGGGAGATCGGCGTTCGGCGCCTACTCGGTGGCACCACGCATCTACGCATCGCCTACCGTGGATGATCCCAAGAATCCGCAGGCGAAGCCGGTCTTCAACCTGATCTTTTACGGCTCGGTCCAATCGTTCGGAGACAAATCCAACGGAGCAACGCCGAAGCCGCGTTAGCAGGCTGTGGCGGCGAAGTCCGTGCAAGCCCGGTCCCGCAAGGATCGGGCTTCGTTGTTACTATTGGTTTGTACACAGTTCCACGAGTACGGCCTCGCCGGTCCCCAATGCCGGATCGACGCCGGCGAATAACATGGTGTAGGCGGACGCGCGTGTGGGATGTGGCCTTTCCTGCTGCATCACCCCAGTGCAGTGCGTCCGGAGGTTGTCCAGCAACCTCTCCGTTCTCTGCTTCTTCGAGGAGTCGCACGATGGGAGCGCTAGCATTTGTCAACCTGAACCCCTTGTTCGCCCAGACCTCTCTCGATGGTCTGTTATGGCTCGCCCTTCCCGTGGTGCTTGTCCTGGGCGTGCTCCTGGCGTGCGAGCTGCTCGGCATGCGCTACATCCCCAACAACCGCGTCGGCATTGTCGAGAAGCTCTGGTCGCGCACGGGCTCGATCGGGGAGGGGCATATCATTGCCCTCAACGGGGAGGCCGGTTATCAAGCGGACGTGTTGCGCGGTGGCGTGCACTTTGGCTTGTGGCGCTGGCAGTACCGCATCCATAAAGTCTCCCTGGTCACCATTCCGCAGGGCAAACTGGGCTACGTCTATGCTCGTGATGGCCAGTCCCTGCAGCCCGGCCAGACCCTGGGCCGGGTGGTGCCTTGCAATAACTTTCACGACGCCCGCGTGTTTCTCGGCGAAGCAGACGGCGGCGACGAAGCTACGCTCGGCCAACGCGGCCGGCAGCGTACCATCCTCCGCGAAGGCGTGTATGCACTTAATCTCGCCCTCTTTGTGGTGATCACGGAGGACAATGTCTATCGGCTGCCGCAACAGGAACGGCGCGAAGTCGAAACGCTGATGAGCTGGCACAAGCAATTGCAGGAAATCGACGGCTTCAGTCCAGTCGTGGTCGGCCCGTCGGCGATACCCACCGTCAGCGAGGCGGCCCAGGAAAGTGATGCGCCAGGCAAACGCCGCGCTCGCAGCGGGCCGGCACCGGCGACGACGGACGCGTTCGACCCCGAAGGCCATGCCGTGAACGACACCATCGCCATCATCACGATCCACGACGGTCCGTCGTTGGCCCCCGGCGAGATCATCGCCCCGGGCGTCGCCACGGATCGCGGGGATCCGAACTACCACAACAATTACCAGGATCCCGATGCGTTCCTGCGTGCCGGCGGGCGCCGGGGCCGGCAGTATGTGACACTCACCGATGGTACCTACTTCATCAATCGCTGGTTCGCCAGCGTCGAGTTGGTTCCCAAGACCGTCGTGTCGATCGGCTATGTCGGCGTGGTCGTCAGTTACTATGGCCGGGCCGGGCGCGATCTCTCGGGCGAATCGTTCCGTCACGGCGAGCGGGTGGCTGAGGGAGAGCGCGGCGTGTGGGAACGGCCACTTGGTCCGGGCAAGTATCCGTTCAACACGTACGCCGGCAACATTATCCTGGTGCCGACGACCAACTTTGTGCTGCACTGGATCACCGGCCGCACCGAAGCGCACCGTTATGACGAGAGCCTGCGCTCCATCGATCTGGTGACCAAGGATGCGTACGAACCGCTCTTGCCGCTGTCCGTAGTCGTCCATATCGACTACCAGAAGGCTCCGAGCGTCATCCAGCGCTTTGGCGATGTCAAACGGCTGATCACCCAGACCCTGGACCCGATGCTGAGCGCTTATTTCCGCGACATTGCCCACAAAAAGACGAGGTTGGAATTGTTGCAGCAGCGCGACAGCATCCAATCCGAGTCTCGCGAGGAGCTGCGGCGGAAGTTCCGCGAGTTTGACATCGAGTGTGTGGATGTGCTGATCGGCAAGCCCGACACGGCCGAGGCCGGCGGCAAGATTGAGACGTTGTTGGAGCAGCTGCGCTTGCGGCAGCTGTCGATCGAGCAGATCGAGACGTATGAACGGCAGCGGGCCGCGTCCGAAAAACTGCGAACGCTCAACGAGGCTCAGGCGACCGCGAACATGCAGACGCAGCTGACCAATTCGCGCGTGCAAGTTCAGATCGCCGAGAACCAAGGCGATGCCGACCTGGCCCGGGCGCGCAAACAAGCCGAGCAGCTGGTGGTCACCGCCCAGGCCGACAGTCAGCAACGCGTCCTGGCCGGACGTGGCGAAGGCTCGCGCGTCTTGCAGGTCGGTTTGTCGGAGGCGTCGGTGCTGTTGCGGAAGATCAGCTCGTTCGGCGATCCGCGGCTATACGCCTTGCAGCAAGTCGCCGAGCATCTGGCCCACAGCAGCCAGCCACTGGTGCCGGAGCGCATGTTCATGGCGGGCGGCGGTGGCGAGAACGGACATCCGGGCAGCTCGAGTCAGGGATTGCTCGGCCTGTTGATCAATCTGCTGGTGGCGGAGAAGTCCGGCTTCCAGTTGAGCGACACCAATGGCCTGTCCGGTCTCAAAGAGTTCGCCGACCGCATGACGCGCGAAGCGATGGAGTCGATGCAACAGGTCACCACGGCTCCGTCCCCAACCGGTAAACCGGTAGCAGCCACCGCTCTGGTGGAAGCGCAGCCGACCGCGTAAGGCGGAATGGAGGGGTCAGGGATCAGGGATCAGGAACGAGAGATCCCTACTCAGTAATCAGCACTCAGTACTCGGTACTCGGTACTCGGTACTGATGCCAGACCCCCTGATTCCTGACCCTTTTCGTCCAAGGAGACCAAACGATGCTTCGCCTGGTGTTGTCGATGACCATCCCTGCGCTGCTGGGAACCAGCAGTGCGCTCCTGGCACAATCGACGCTGCCGCTGGCCGATGGCGTCGCCGTGGAACCACTGCGGCAGCATTGTGGGCGGTTGTTGCGAGCCTTGGAAGGGTTGAAAGCTCCTTTACCGGCTGAGACGCAGCGCACTTTGAAAGCGCTGCTCCAGGAACCCACCAATGACCCCGCGAGCCTTGTCCAGCAGATCCAGGAGTTGCTGGATCCGCACTGTCTCATCGGCGTCGCGATTAACCCGGAGAGCCGTGTCAAGGCGGCGCGAGGTCGTGCGCCCGCTGAGCTGCATCTCAACCGGGAAACCATCGTGCTTCTGAAGGTTCACAATGAAGCAGGCGTTACCCAGGCGTTGGACGTGAGCGGCCCCCAGCTACGGACTCCGGGCGCAACCGGAGCCGGACGCTGGCTGGACGCGGCGGTGCATACCGCCCCCCCGCTGGCCAAGACGCTCAGTGGGCATCGGGTCGAGTACGTGATTTTGCGGTTAACGGCGCATGAGACGGGCAAGCGCGAGGCCACGCTCAAATTCGATGTAGGACAAGGCACGCAAGATCTCGGCTTCCGCGCGGAGGTGCCGGTGCTGTTCACGGTTCGGCCGGCAGAGCGCTGAGTGGGCGCTGCGAACCAACCTCTCGACACTGGCTTCGCGTCCGGCTACACTAGGCTCGATTTGCATCCAACCCCTTCTCCTTGGGAGCATCAGCCATGAACCGTCGGGAGTTCTTGCAGGCCAGTGCCACCGGGCTGGCCCTGTCGAGCGCGAACAGTTACGCCGCCTTCGCCGGCCAGACGCCGCGCGTCGGCCTGATCGGCTGCGGCTGGTACGGCAAATGTGATCTGCTTCGGCTCATCCAGGTAGCGCCGGTCGAGGTCGTGTCGCTGTGCGATGTCGACAAGAAAATGGTGGCCGACGCGGCCGAGATCGTCGCCAGCCGGCAGGCATCGAAGAAGAAGCCGCGAACCTACGGCGACTACCGCGCGATGCTCAAGGAAAAGGACCTCGATATCGTGCTGATCGCCACGCCGGACCACTGGCACGCCTTGGCGATGATTGCCGCCGTCGAGGCCGGCGCGGACGTCTATGTGCAGAAACCGATCAGCGTGGATGTAGTCGAAGGACAGGCCATGTTGGCTGCCGCTCGCAAGCACAAGCGGGTGGTGCAGGTCGGCACGCAGCGACGCAGTACACCGCACCTCGTCGAGGCCCGCGACACCATCGTGAAGGAGGGCAGGCTCGGCAAAGTAGGCCTGGTCGAACTGTACTGCTATTACCACATGCGTGCCCGCGAAAACCCACCGGACACAACACCGCCGGATACGCTGGACTACGAGATGTGGACCGGTCCGGCGCCCATGCGGCCGTACAACACGCTGGTTCATCCGCGGCGCTGGCGGGCGTTCATGGAATACGGCAACGGCATCATGGGTGACATGTGCATCCACATGCTCGACATGGTCCGCTGGTTGCTGGACCTGGGTTGGCCCAAGCGGATTGCTTCGAGCGGCGGCATTCTGATGGACAAGAACAGCAAGGCGAACATCGCCGACACCCAGCTGGCCACGTTTGACTTCGGCGACCTGAGCATGGTCTGGCAGCATCGCACATGGGGCCACCCCGACGACCCGAAGTATCCCTGGGGCGCCACTCTCTACGGCGACAAGGGCACGTTGAAGGTAAGCGTCAACAGCTATGATTTCACTCCCCTGGGCAAAGGCCAGGCGGTGCACCGCGATGTCGTCATGGAGCTAGAAAAATACCCCGAGGACAAAACCGAGAAGGACCTGGAACGGCACGTCGCCCCGGCCATCCGTTGGCATATGCAGGACCTCCTGCGTGCCATCGCGTCGCGGGGTAAACCGGTGGCTGATATCGAACAGGGCTACATCTCGTCGGCCAGTTGCATCATGGCCAACCTCGCCATGCAGTTGGGCCGGACACTGACATGGGATGCCGACAAACAGCGGATCGTGGGCGACGAAGAGGCGAACCAGCTCCTGCGCCGGCCGTACCGCCAGCCGTGGATTCATCCCGAACCTACGACGACCTGAGCACGCTTGCAGCGAGAATTTGCTTGACCAGCCGAGAGAGAGCTGGTTAGGCTACACTTCGAGCTTGCGGCAAGCAGGCTCGAGGTAATGCAGCGTATTTTGCTATAGTTATACTCACAATTAGACTCTTTTCATGGTGGGTCGCGGGTGTGCTACCGTGCGGACTTTGCCGTGAAGCCTGCCTGAAGGCGTTGCCGCCTGGCAGCGCGCTGGCAGAGGAAGTATTCGGAGGCTGGTTCCCCTGAGCCATCCTGTTTCGAGTTGACACCGTGAGCTGACTGGGTTCCGCACCTTGGCGTGCGGCCTAAATGGTCCCCCTGGTTTTTGTCATCCGGGGCTCTTCCAGCGGAGGTGGGTTTATGATCACCGTTCGGTCCTGGCGTAGAGCGTTCACGCTCATCGAACTCTTGGTCGTGATTGCCATTATTGCGGTCTTGATTGGCCTACTGCTGCCCGCGGTGCAGAAAATCCGCGAAGCAGCCAACCGCATGAAATGTACCAACAACCTCAAGCAGATCGGCCTGGCGGCCCACAATTATCACGATGTCAATGGCAGGCTACCTCCGGCTGTCTCCATTCCGTGGGCGACGGCCGACTCGACGAATACGGCCTCGGACATTTCCAACCTGCTAATGTCTGGGGCGATTGGACCCAACTGGGCCGTCTACTTGTTGCCGTACGTCGAACAGTCCAACCTGTACCAGCAGGCCAATGTGGCCTCGTATCCGGGGATTGCCGTCACCCCTGGCACCGTGCCAACCTATGCCAAGGTCGTTTTGACCTGGCGGTCCATTCGCGGCGCCGTCGTGCCGAGCTATCTGTGCCCTTCCGATTCCAACAACTCGACCCCCTACTCCGATCCCAAGGGCGGCCCCGGCAATGGTGCGCCGGCGGAGACCGGTTGGGCCCGCGGCAACTACGCTGCGAGTTGTGGTTTCGACGATTTTGACCATATCAGTGGCGGCAAAACCTACACCTTCACTGGCTCCGGTCCCATGAAGGGCATCACGAACTCGCCGGTCTTCGCGACCAACTATGGCGCGAAGGTTGGAGACATAACGGACGGGACCTCGAACACCATCATGTTCAATGAGCTGCGCGCCGGGGTCTCCGCATTGGATCATCGTGGCACGTGGGCCTTGGGGACTCCGGGGGGCAGCATCACCAACGCCGGCCGGCAGCCCTACAATCCCACTCCCAACAACAATCTAGGCGAACCGGGCGCCGGTCTGGGAGACGAGATCGCAACTTGCAGCCGATACACCTACGTTGGCATTGCCACCAGGGACCGGATGGGCTGCCAAACGGACACCAACACGGGTGGGGCGAATGACTCGGCCATGGCTCGGAGCCTGCACCCCGGCGGCGTCAATGCCTGCTTCGCGGATGGGAGCGTGCATTTCATCAAAGAGAGCATCACGGAGTTGACCTGGGGGTTGCTCAATTCCAAGGCTGATGGCCTGGTCATCTCGGAGAACTACTAACGAGCCTGGCGAGCCGGGAGTGGTTGCTCCCGGCTCACAAGCGAGCGCGAGGAGATGATCAATGCGCGCGAGGTTCTGTTGGTTGACACCTGTGTTGATTGGCCTGCTGGCAAGCGGTTGCAGCGGCTCCGGCAAACTGCAAACCAAAGGCCGTCTGCTCAAGAACGGCGAACCGCTCCGAGTGGCCGAGGACGAGATTGTCCGGGTGATGTTTGTCCCCATTCCGGAGAAAGGGCAACGCGTCACCGACTTCCACATGGCCCTATTCGACCCGGCGGATGGTACCTTCCGGGCCTCCGGCAAAGATGGCCAGGGCGTACCCCCAGGCAAGTACCGCATCACGGTCGAATACCTCAAACAGCGAAGGGATCTTCTCAAGGGAGCCTTCAATGAGGAGCGGTCTCCCTTTGTCTACGAGGTGAATAGCCAAACCGGCGAGCTGACTCTCGACTTGGCGAAACCGCTGTAATCACTGCCGAACACGAACCCGACGCGCCCGCGCGGGAGAGAGTTCCCACGCGGGCGCGTCGGGCTAATGAGCTAGCTGGTAGACCCGATAGTAGGGATCCTCATGGACCTGGCGGAAGCCCGGGTCCGAAAGCCGAGGCTCCGCCGGCACAATCACATGCGTTACCCCTCGGCCACGTAGCTCAGTAAGAGCCTCCGAGAGATGGCCCTGTCGGATCCGTTCCTGCACGGCCTGCGCTAGCCGCAGGCGATCACGCCATTCCAGCACTTCGGTGTCCTTGTACGGAATCGACTTGAAATCGACGAAGATCGGCGCCCCAGCATGCAGCCGAAAGCGCTGGAGGTCGACGGGGATGACCCGAACATCCTGGCGTTTGTCTGGCAGCGGCTTGAAATCGGTCGACAGCGAGCCACGGGTCGTCGCTGCCAGATCGGGTACGCGCACAGGCAAGAAATAGAGGTCCCCTGGCGCCTTCGTCTGCCGGACGAAATCCAACAAGGGCAGTTCCTCATCCCCCATGTAAAAGGCCACTCGGCCCACGCTGATCCACACGCCAGCCACTCCCAGGACCAGCAGGACGACTGCCGAGGCTCGCCGCGCCACGGTTCCGTCCAGGGGCAAGCCCGCGAGGGCCACCAGCCGAGATAACACCACGGTGGTAGCAACCGGCATCAGCGCCGCGGAGATGCGCCAGGGGAACAGCAGAGCCAGGGCCTGGCTGCCAGTCGCCACCTGGGCCAGGGTGAGCAGCGCGGAGAGTGCGAAAGGGACAGCGAGGACGGCGAAGAGCCGTGTTCGCCAGGTGAGAACGATGCCCAAAGCGATCCAGAGAATCTGGAGCGCGGCGATCTCGTCCAACCATAAGTCAGGCCGCGCGTGATGCGGGATACGAACCTGAACGAGGATATCCTGAGCCTTGGCAAACACCTCCGGCGAAGTCGGGCCGAAGGTGAACAGGGCGTAAGCGATGCTTGGCAGAACCAGAGCAAGTGCCAGGGCCCCCACACCCAGCGCCAGTCGGAGACGTCTCTCTGCCAGCAGCGCCGCCGCAAAGCCGAGCGTCAGCAGTCCCGCCGGCAACAGATAGGTTGCGTGGACCGCATTCGCCGCGGTCATGCAGACCACTGCCAGAAGTGGGCGGTCCCAGATGAATAGTGCTATCGCCACCACCAACAGCAC
>JBGQLF010000256.1:0-9568 GCA_041499985.1 Gemmataceae bacterium | reverse complement strand
GACTACCTCGCGAAGCCGATGGACCAGCACAACCCGCTCGACACTGGCCATCCAGGTCTTGTCCCAGGCCGGCCGCGGCAAGGTTCGCCCGAAGAAGTCACCATCGGGCACGTCCTGACCGACCTCCTCCTTGGTCGTGGTCAGCACCTCGAATTCGGCCTGCTTGACCGACTGGACCGGTGCCTCGTTCCCCGTGCCCTTGCGCACCTCGGTCTCCTGGAACACCTCCTCGTCGGTGAACCCTTCCAGGGCCGCCTTCACGGGCGGCTTCTTCTGCCGTTCCTTGCGCAGCTCGTCGAGGGTATCGACGTACTGGAGGAAGTGCTCCCACACCTGGTTGACCGCCTTCTCCAGCGACTCGTTGCGGTCCGGGAGCGAGATCACGCTCATGATATGAGGGAAGTAGGCGTTACTGGCGTGCCGCACCAGTAGCCGGCTAAGGTCGTCACAGGCTTCCTTCGTGTAGGGGCCAAGCCAGGGGCGTGCGCCGTCGCAGTGCCCCAGCGTCCCGGGAATCGTGGCTCGGATCAGGGGACGCCCTTCGCCGCATTCACAACGGACGTAGATTTCGGCGATATCTCCACTCGTGCCACGTTCCTCGATCCAGAGCTGCCGGCGACACTGCGGGTTCTGTTCGTGGACGAAGCGATACCAGTCGATGTCGCCGATGTGGCCCTTGCGGCAGGCGCGGACGAAGCGGATCGGCACGACCGGGTGCTTGCGCCTGTCGCTGTCGATGTACTTGCCCTTGATCAGCGCCCTCCGGTGGACCAGCAGGCGCGACCGCGTCAGGCCGCCCTGACCGCGGAGCTCCACATCCTGGGTGCTGAACCACTCGGGGAACTGCCAGGCAGTGATGCCGGTCCGGGGTGCCGTGGGGTCCTCGTTGTCCGGCGGCGGGGAGAACAGCTTCAGCGCCGGCAGGTCCAGCAGCCGCTTCAGTTTCTCGACCAGCCGCGGCTCGTGGACCTCGTCGCGGACCCCGGACCAATGGTCGAGGCCACCGACGAGGACCGACTGGGTCGGCAAGTCGAGCAGTGAGCCAGGTCCAAACGTAGTCACGACCTGGCTGTGCCGCACCTGACCGTGGGGACGGGCGTTGGGTCTTGGCATGGGGTTTCTCCGGCCTCCGCGGCTCTCGTCTATTCGTCGTCCTCGACGTCGATGTTATCGAGCGTCTTGACCCACAGATTGACGCTAGGCTCCACGTCGCGCATGGAGCGGTTCGCCCGAAACTTCCGGTGTCGCAACGGCAGCTTCTTCAGCTCAGGGCTCAAGAACTCATACAGGAGGCGTTGGGCCGCGCCGGTCTCGATCTGGTACTGAAGCTGCACGCCCTGGTTCTGCAAGTCGTGGGCGATGTGGCTCCATTCGTCGAGCAGATCGACGGCGCGCTCGCGCACGCGCTGCCGCAACGCCTGGGCCTCATCGGGCGTCTCGCCGTAGGCTGCGGCCCGCGCTGCCAGAGCCTCGACCACGAAGTCCAGCTTGCCGCGCTCGCGCAGGATCTCGGTCGCGCCCTTGGGCGGCGTCATCGGCGCATGACCCTGCCGGGTCAGGGCGACGAGCGTCCCGGCCAGGCCGCGGTCCAGAGCCCGGGGCGAGAACGGCGTCACGCTCGTCGCCTCGACGCTACGGTAGAACGACTCGTGGTAGCAGGCAAACCGCTCATAGTGGGAGCGGTCACGTGGGCGATTGACGTTCAGGATCGTGACCACCAGGCCTGGCTTCTCGGGATCGCGGCCGACGCGGCTGGTCGCCTGGATGTACTCGGCGCTGGTCTTCGGCTGGCCCAGCACCACCATTAGCCCCAGCCGGGTGATGTCGAGACCGACTGAGATCATGTTGGTGGCGATGGCCACGTCCACGCGGTTATCGTCGTGGAATGGCAGGGCCAGCCGGCGCTTCGCCTCGGCCACCTTGTCCGTGCTGACCCGCGACGTTAGCTCGACGACCTCGTAGGCGATCTTCCGCTCCGCGAACGGTCCGTCGCCCTCGCCCTCGCGCTTGCGGTTGGCGTAGCCAGATAGGCGCGTGCTCACCTCGTCCTCGACGATGCGCCGGCTGCCACCCAGCTCGCGCAGGCTGTTGAAGTAGCCCAGCAGCGTCATGTACGGGTCGGCCGGGTTATCCTTGTTTTTCTTGCTGCCGTTGGCCACATACCACTTCTGAACGGCGCTGAGCAGAGCCAGGTAGGTGCGCAACAGGATCACCTTGGGACTACGCCCCTGGGCTGCGATGCCCAGGTAGAGCCGGGCGTGGCTCTCTTGAGGCGCATGCGTGCGGGCGAAGAACGAGTCGCGCCGGTCGGGGCCGGGCGGCGGGAAGATATCCACCGTCCGCCGGGAGAACAACGCACGGATCTGTTTGTCGGCCCGGCGTACCGTCGCCGTCGAGGCGACGATCTTCGGCCGGATGACCTTCCCACCCATCGTGCGGGCACACAGCTCGTCTAGGGCGGACTCGTACAGGCCCACCATCGTGCCCATTGGCCCGGAGATCAGGTGCAGCTCGTCCTGGATGATCAGGTCGGGTGGCGGCAGCGGCGCCGGCAGCGGCAGGCCAGCATTCGGCTGGCACGGCCCATAAAAGCCGTGCCTGTCGTGGCGGTCCGCGCGGCCGAAGAACGCCCCAACCGGACCGGTCCAAGGCATGGCGGCGAACTTGTCCACCGTGGCGATCAGGAAGCACGGCAACCGGCGGTAGATCGGTTCATCGATGGCTAGGATCGGCAGGGGGGTGTTGCGGGTGAAGTCGCAAGAACGGTTGGCACAGAGGATGCGCAGGTCGGTCGGCTGGTCCGGGTTGGGCACAAGCTGGAACGAATTGGGTGTAAACTGGGTGCCGCACCAGGGGCACTCCTCCAGCGGGATCGGCGGCGCCTTCTGGCTGTTGTTCTTGTAGGCGATCGTCCGCGCCCGCGCCGAGTTGCTGTTACCGTCACCCTTGCGGCCCATTTCGTTGGGCGTCGCCGCCCGGCCCACCCAGAGGCCGATCTCGAACGGCCAGTCGCCCAGCTGGTCGGCGTGCTGCTGCCGCTCGCGCTCCAGGGCACAGATGAGCGTGGCGGCGCGGCTGAGTTGGTCAAGCGTCAGGAGCCGGAGCGTATAGCGCATCAGCACGCTGAGGCCAGCCGAGGCGATGCCGGGGTTCCGCAATCGCCGGTAGACGAGCGTGAACGCGGCCAAGCCAAGGTATGCTTCCGTCTTGCCGCCGCCGGTCGGGAAGAACAGCAGGTCCACCACCTCGCGGTCCGTGTGGGCCGGCTCGACGATGCCCTTGAGATTCATCAGGAGGAAGGCCAGCTGGAACGGCCGCCAAGTGGGGGCGGCGATCGAAGCCGCGTCCTGACCGCGCATCGTGCCGAAGCGGCGGCGTGCGGCGACGGCCATTACCTTGTTCGCGAGGCGGAAGGCTTCCAGCACCTGCGCATCCTTCAACAGCTCGATGCCAGCCTCGATTCGGTCAGCTGCAACGGCTGCCTGCGACAGCAGCTCCGTCGCCGTCTCTTGGCGCCCCTTCGGTTTAGCGGGGATGTTTACCTGTTGCTGGCCGATCCAGGTGCAGTAGTGCGTGACCAGGGCAGACAGCTTCGCTGTTGCCGCCGCGAGATCCGGCAATTCCGCTAACTGTTCCATCGCCAGCTCGACGCCCTCGATAGATGCCGGGGCAACCCGCTCGACCTCGGCCGAAGGAATCCAGCGGGTGTGGACCTCGCGGCAGGCGCACTGCTCATCCAGCACGGCCCGCGTCGAGACGCCGTGGCCGACCGCAAACTCACAGACGTCGCGGTATTGCAGGTCGGCGACGCGCTCGTCCCAGTCGTCCGATTCCAGCCCCCGCAAGTTCGGCCGGGGCACAAACGCCTGGTCGCACCGCACCTCCAAGGCCGCCTGAAAGGCGAACGCGGTGTCAGGCAGTTCGTCGGCAGCAGGTTTGCGGCGGTTGACCAGGAACAGCGACACTGACCGCGTCCCTTTGGGCACCATCCCGTCGAAGGCGGGGATATCGCGGACAGGGCGCACGGAAAGGGCCAGCTTCAGGCCGTCGCTGTCGGGGACTTCACACTCGGTCGGCTTCTGCGTGGCCGGCACCTTGAGCGTTAGCTCTTTGACTTGTTCACTTCGTTGCCAGTCACACGGGGCTCCTTGGCGGTCGGCTCCTTCATGCCCCTCCTCGCCTGTCGCGTGCAGTGGCCGATAATCACCCCAGCGCACCGTGACGCGCAGCTCCTTTGCCTCCTTCGCGACCAGCAGGCTGAGGCCCATCGACGAGGGAAAGACGGCCCGGCGGGCAGCGGCTGGTTCGGGTGTGGCGGCGTCGTCGGTGCCACCGGTATCGCTCAGTTCGTCAATGCCCTCGATGGAGGACTCATCCGCCTTCTGCCCCTCGGCGGCGTCGATCGGCACGAGGAAGCCGACTAAGTACCAGCGCGACGGGGCCTGTGGCAGGACCTCGTTGACCAGGTTGGAGTCGCGGTCAGGGCCGACCAGGTCCAGGCCGAGGGTGTGTACCAGCTGGCGGCGGACGTCAACAGATGTCATCGGCGATCCCCGCGGTTTCGTGGTCTTGTGCATGCCACACCATTCGGTGTGCTCCCGAGAGCGAATGAAAGTCCGTTGCTGGGCAGAGCAGTCAATACAGTTCTCTGCCTACCTGCTTGGCAGTGGTCTTGCGAGGTTTCGGCGTCTTTGGCTTGACCGCCTCGGCTACGGCGAGCTGTTGCTGCACGTCACGAAGTTTGTTCAACTCCAGTAGCCGGGCCAGCACCTCGTCACGGAAGTCGTCCGGCCAGCGGTAGCGCCACGGCTTCTTTCGCTGCCGGCAGCTGGTTTCCTCCTCGTCTTCCTCTTCCTCGTAGTCAAGCAGGAACTCGCACGTCGTCTTCAGGTCGGTCCAACTGTAGGCGTCGAGGACGGATCGGTCCATCGCGGCGTGCAGCTCGCGTAGACGCAGGAGGTCGGCCGAGCGCTCGTTCGGATCGTGGAAGCGGTTGTAGGTCTTCGTCAGCCCCTCGTCGTTCTGCACCATCAGCGCGGCCCGGAACTCGTAGTACGCCTTGCCGGCCGCTTCGAGCTGCGGGTGCGTCTCGAAGCAGTCGGGGAAGGGGAATGTCTCGAAGCAGTCGGAGGGATGATAGGTCAATCGTTCTTCCAGGGTTGAGGAGAAGAATCGAGTCCAAACACCATGAACACGACACTGAAGGATGCAGAACGCTGATTCACTGGAAAAGGGAAACAGATAGAGAGTATTCGCGAACACCTGTCTCGCGGGCAGCAAAGAGAAAGCCAGATGTTCTGATACACGTAGAGTTACAAGCACTCGATCAGCTGATTCAATTGCCGCATACATCTCAGGACGTGGTCGCAAGTGGAGCCACCAGTTTTCCTTCCCACCTTCATCTTTCTGCTTCATCCGCTCGGGCTTCACCTTCTCCTCAACGATACGCATTAAGTCCGGCCATTGTCGTGCTTCCTCAAGGCTCATATCGCCGAAGTCGATGACGTACCGATGGTGTGCGTGCCTCGGGCTGTCGTTGACCTCCTCGCCGCCGATGTACGGGAAGATGCGTTCAGCATTGCGCTTGTCCCTGGCAATTAGCTCATGCATGAGCGCGATGGGACTGGCGATGCCATCCTTGTCCGTGTCGTTGAAGGTGAAGCCCATGCCGAGGACGATGCTGCCCTGGAAGCTCTTGTTCGCGTTGGCCTTCAGCGTGGCTGGGCTTTCGTGGCCACCAGCGTGGAACAGGTACGCCGTGATGAGCGGCACGAGTTTACCATCGAGGTGGCAAGTGCCGGGCAGCGGTCCCTTAGCGACGTGAACCACGCTCACCACGACTGCCGCCTGGCCCGGCCATTTGTAACGGCGCCGAGCTGCGTAGATGGTGCCGCCGTGAGTGCAGATCCAGCGTAGGCCAGTGCCGCGCGTGTCTCCCTGTGCGATGGTGTTAGTGGCGATTAGACCGAAGGTACCTCGCTCCCTCAGCAGGTTGAACGCTCTCCGGTAGAAATGGGCCACCAGGTCCGCGTTGCCGTGGGACTCCGGATGGATAGCCTTGAGCCAGTCGAGATAGCCTTCAGCGTGACCGTCGATGATCGTGTTCTTGCCAGCAAAGGGCGGGTTGCCGACGATGCAGTCAAAGCCAGGGTTCTCGCGGCCGAACACTTCCGGGAACTCGATCTGCCAATGAAACGGCGTGATGCCCTTGGGGCCGGCTCGTAGCTCCCACTCTGCTGCGGTGGGGCGCATTGCCAAGTTGCCGCCGAGATACTCGGTAATCTGGTCGAGCAACTCGTCGCGTTTCGTCTGCCGCTTGCGGTCGTTCTCGGCCGCAAAGAACGCCGCGACGGCGACGTTGCCAGCGAACCGGACCAGTCCCAGGCTCTCGTCAGCGAGGGCCAGCTTCTGCTGCTTCAGCAGAAAAGGCACCTCGTCCCCCGCTTCGAGGATTTCCTGGCGGCAGCGCGTGGCTGCTTGGATGCGCTCCTCGATCAACTCTTGGCCAAAGACCCGCTGCTGCGGGCTCTGCTTCCAGTGGAAATCGGCGATCTGCTGGCGCGTGAGGCCTACTAGAGAATCGCCACAACGCAAGGTATGGTCGAGGAAAGTGAAGGGGTGGTCCTTGGCCAATGTCGCCAGCCACATCGACAGCTTGGCAAGGTCAACGGCCATCGCGTTCTTATCAAGGCCGTACAGACACCGCTGGGCCACCAGCCGGCGGGCGTGCAACACTTCGTCTTCATCCGGCGGGATGACGGGCAGGCGATCGTGAGTATGCCAGGCAGTGACGAGCGTGTCGCCCAGCTGCCGGCACATCTCCACAAGGAAGGCCCCCGACCCCATCGCCACGTCGCAGACCTTCAAACCCAGGATTTGCTCCGGCGTGGGCGTGTCGCCGAGTTGCTTGAGCGCTGGCTCCAACGCCTTGCGGACGATAGGCTCAGTAAGGCTGCGCGGCGTGTAGTGCGATCCGGAACGGCGGCGCTCGTCGCTGGGCTGCAAGACTATGCTGCCGGCCGGCACGATGTTGGGCGTCAGGTCGCGGGCAATCTTCCGGTCCAATGCAGCGACCAGCGCCTCCAGTGTGTCCGCAGCCTTCAGCGCATTGAGCGCCGCTCCGGTCACGCTTTGATCCGCCCGCTCCTTTAGCCATTTGCCCCGATCCCTGCTGGGGACTTGCAGCAGCTCTTCGAGGTTGATCGTCACCGGCGCTCCGTGCGCCTTGACCGGCTTGATGGCGATGGAGCGGCCGCCGGCCTTCTCCAGCCGGAAACCCATGATCGTCTCGTACACGGAGCCGATTTGCTCCACGTCGAGGGTGCGGTACGACATGCGCTCGCCGTCGAGGATCAGCAGATTGTGCAAGACGCGGAAGAGGACGCCGTCGGCGACGAGCGGCGAGTCGATCCGCTGGCCGGGCTGACGCTGCGAACCGTGCGGACGCCCTTCGAGGAACGGGTAACGATCGGGGTTGAACAAATACCCGTGCCGCGCTGGCAGCCGCAGCTTGCCGTGCCGGGCGCCATCGTGGACTAGGCGGAAGAGGGTCAGGAGCTGCGCCCAGGCCCCGTAGCGCAGGTCCATCGTGTCGGGGTAGCGGCTTGCATCGGACCGCAGCCGTTCGAATAGGCCCGTGACCGAGTAGTGCTGGACGTACACCTCGTAGTCGGACATCAGGCCGCGGTCCTCGGCGTAGAGGAGGAACACGAGCCGCAGCAGCACGGTCAGCAGGCCGCCGTACACTTGATCCGGGTCGCGCTCCAGCACCTCGCGCAGCAGTTCGCCCTTGCGCAGGTCATCCGCTGCCTGGAAGCCGCGCAGCAACTCGTACAGCGCCGCCAGCACCTGCTTCGCCAGCTCTGTTGAGACGGTGTTCTGGTACTTGCGGCTCTCAGCGAGAATGGCCGGCAGCCGTTGCTTGTCCGGCAAGGAAAACAGCCGCTCGGCCGAGAGTAGCATGAGCAGGGCCGCGAAGATCGGTCGCCCCGCCACCTCGGTCATTGCCTGCACCGGAAACGTCAGGTGTCCGGCGCTCTCGCCACGAGGGGAGTAGACCAGGCGCAAGTGGGTGCCATTGGAAAGCAAGCCGAGCGGCACCTGCGTCTCGCGCAGCAGCCGCTCAAAGCGAGCCTGCGGCGTGGCTTGCCAACGGCGTTCGTCTCTCTCCACCACTTCATCCAGCAGCGTCCCAACGGACAGTTCCTGGATCAGCATCAACCAGCTTGGTGTTTGTCCCCTCTGGTCTTCGGGAATCGCATAGGTCGGCCGCAGTGTCTCGTGATACTCGGGCAGCAAGACTTCCAGCGCGGCAGTTCGTGGGTTGTTCGCCTCCACAAGGTCACCTGGCTGCCAGCCGAACACATCGAACAAGAGGCTGCGCAGGTTCTTGACAGCCTTCAACGACTCAGGTTGGCCAACGAGCAGTGTCTCGGTCAGGTGGTCCAGAAAGCCCTGGTGCTCGGCAACAACGTTGACATTGACGTGGGCCTGGGCTTGCAACAACGCCGGTGGCGACACGACGAGGCCGATCGGTTGCAAATACCCGAGCCATTGTCGGTGCGCGTGGAGTTCCGGGTCCTTCGCCATCGCCCTCACCCCGTCACGGGCCACAGGTACACCAGCCCCACCGGCTCGATCCGCTGTGCTTTCACGACATAGACTCTGCGGATGCGGTCGGGTTCCGTCGTCAGCTCGCGTCCCAGGTCCGCCAGCCGGCGGCCCCAGTGTCGGCGGTCCGCCTCCAGCTGCCGCATCTCTTCCTGGTCGAACAAGCCCGGCTGCGTTTCGCCGTGTTTCTTCACCGTGGCCGCGATCCGCTCGCGCTGCTTCTCCAGGATGGTCTGCATGGCTTGGGCTTCTTTCTCGCCCCGTTCCATCAGCATGCGCATGGCTCCCTCCGCCAGTTCGCGGCCACGCTTCTCCAGGTGCGGCAGCAGCTCGGCCATGTCGCACGGCCCGGCCGCCTGCAATTGGCACAGCACCACCTCGTTCGCCGGCTGCCCCGGCCTCACCAGCGCCTGTTCCAGGAGGTGCAGTGCGTTCCCCTCCGCTTCCCGGCCGTACGGAGCCAGTGGCCCCTTGCGGCGGACGGGATCCGTCCAGCGCGCGGTGACGGCGATGAGCTCCTCGTGCAGCCGGGCCGCCCCGGTTCCGTAGAGACACAGCCGGCCGATGAGAATCACGCGCGCGATCGGATCGACGGTCTGAGCCAGGCAGGCACGCGACAGGTCATGGTGGACGAAGCCTTGCGCCGTGAATCGGCCAAGCAAGCGCTGGACAACGCGGTGCTCCAGGTGCAGGTGCACGACATCATCCGTCATTGTGCCGGGGTCCTCGAACACCACCGGCCGGATCGCTGATTCACGGCGCCACTCCCAGAACGGCTGCTCTCGCGGGCGCGGGGTCCGCAGCGCGTCGAGTGTGTTCGCCCAGGATGGGTCGCCACCCTTGCGAAGGTCCAGGGCAGGAAACACGAAGCGGTCCGCTGCGTCCGGCGCCTCCTGGAGCGGCTCAGCCCCCATCAACTCCAATGCACAGGAGAGTGCGGCACGGAAGTGATCAACAT
>JBGQLF010000255.1:0-9582 GCA_041499985.1 Gemmataceae bacterium | reverse complement strand
CGGCACTTTGGCCGTACCACCACATGCCGCGGGTGGCATAGTAGGAGACGCCCAGGATCGGCGCCGTCCCATCGCCGGGACCTTGCTGATACTCGGCGGTCTTGGTGCTGCCGGAGTAGGCGGCCTGATGATTCAGACCCATCGTATGGCCGGATTCGTGCGAGATGGCCTCGCCAGTGTAGTAGACAGCGCCATTGCCGAGGTTGTCCGGAAACACGAAGCCACGCACCGGGTTGTTGGCCGAGCTGCCGGCCAGGCCGCCTATCTGGGCGAGACCGCCGTAAGTTCCACCGGTCCAGGAGCCATTGCCGCCCACATCGAGCTGGGAGACGGTACCGCTATAGCCGGAGACGGTCCGCGGGTCCACGGTCGAGACATTGATGTTGAAGGGCGCGTAGTTCTCGGCGGCGATCTGCCAGATCTGGGTGATGGTGTTGACCTCGCCCTGGGACAACGCCGCTCCGTCGCCATCGGTATCGAAGGCGGGGATGGAAAGGTTGCTGTAGCCCAGCCAGTTGGAGACCAAGTCGCCCCGGAAGTTGAGATACAGGGTGGCGGAAGCGCCCGGCAGGCTGTTCAAGACCGGCAGCGGCAGTCCGGTGGCGGCGGTGGTCGTGCTGGGATCTGTCGCGCTATTCGGGCCGAGTGGTTGCGGGACGACAACGGCCGGGTACGTGCCCAGATCTGGTCCGTCATCGCCATGGACATGGCCCCCCACCCCCAACTCATCGGTGCAGGGAGCTACCCGTGCTTCGAGGGTTTCCACTTCCAGTTGAATTCTCCGAGCATTCCGTTTGCGCGAGGCGGACTGGGTGCGCAGGTTCATCGTAGCAAATCCCTCAACAGAAGAGCGGCCAGCGCAGAAAGCGCCTACAGAAAGTACCGATCAGAGGGGGATAATCTCGTGTGCTCGAGTGGGGAGAAGGCGAGCACACTCCTGGATGCTGATTGGGCAGCTTGATGAATACGAAGGCGCTACGCCTCGCCCTACAGGATGGCGAGTACTAAGGTTCCATCAACGATGTCGGGGGACACCGTGACGCAACCTAAGGCTCAGAAACGGTTTCATAAAGGTGTCTGGAACTCTAGAATCGCAGTTCCAGACACCTTGTTTGAGACAATTTCTAAGCAGGGGGCTACAAGAGTGTGTAACGCTGTCGCATTAGGGCGTCCGATTCCCTCGAAAAGTGCCCAATCAATGGCCTGGTCCAAAGGGGCGAGTCCCCTTGGCAACAGGCTGCAAAGGACGGGATTACTGTCGTCAGAAGCCTAGAGAACAAATGGAGAGAAGTCAAATCCACGCGCAGGAAAAAAGGTTGCCCTCTGCTGGTTGCTCCTGCGGCTTCGAGGGGCCGTCTTTCCTCAGGGGGATAAGCGTTGCATCTGCCAGCTGTTGTCCTCTTGCCGCAGATAGCAGAGCCGATCATGAAGCCGATTCGGCCGGCCTTGCCAGAACTCGATCGCAGTGGGAATCACCCGGTAGCCTCCCCAGTAAGGCGGCCGGGGCACCACCTGATCTTGGTACTCGATCATGAGTTCCTGAATCCGCTGTTCGAGAACCTCTCGATTGGCCAGCACCTGACTTTGCCGGGAAGCCCAGGCGCCGAGGCAACTACCCCACGGCCGGCTGCGGAAGTAGGCATCGGACTCCTCGGGCGTGACCTGTTCGACCCGGCCTTCGATCCGGATCTGCCGGTGCAGCTCGACCCAGAACAACACCAGGGCCGCCCAGGGATTGGCCGAAAGCTCCTGTCCTTTACGGCTACCGTAATTGGTGTAAAAAACGAAGCCGCTGTCATCGAAGCCGCGCAGCAACACCACCCGCGCCGCCGGTTTGCCGTCCGTGGCCACGGTGGCCAGGGTCATGGCGTGCGGTTCCGGCAACTGGGCGGCCAGCGCTTGATCGAACCAGCAGCGAAACTGCACGAAGGGATTCGTAGCAACATCCGTTTCGCGGAGTGGTTGGAGGGCGCATTGTTGGCGGAAAGCATCCACGGACATTGGCGAGTCCTCATCCGTCCGAAGGTATCGAAACGCGGTTTAGCCCTGAGCACTAGGGCGAGCGCGGGCTGCGCGCTCGCCCTAGTGCTCAGGGCTAAACGTTTCGGTTTATCCTAGCACGGTTTCCTTTTCCGCATCAAACCGGTAGGTTTTGCTCTCCCGGTACGACAGCACACCGAGGTGGATCGCCACCATCGTTTTGTACGCGACGTCTTCGTTGCACGTCGGCTTGCCACGGCTGCGGATGCAGTCGATCCAGTTCTGCATGTGGCCGACCCGAGCCGGCACCTGGATCTCCAGCACCTTGTCGGCGACGCGTTTCTCGTGCTCCTTTTGGAAGAGTCTCTGCGGCGTGATCTGCTCCGTGGTCTGCCTGCCGAAAGCCAAATTGCCCTCGTGCCCGTAGACCACGGTTGGCCAGGCCGTGTCGTTGCCCATGACGCTGGAGAGCGTGATGGTGTGGCCGCTGGGATAGTCGATCGTGGTCAGGTACGTATCCGGCACATCACGGCCGTCGTTTTTGTGGACCCAGATGCCGCCGTTGGCGTTGACGCGGAGCGGCAGCTCGGGGCCGAAGACAATCAGCAGCGGGCTGAGCACGTGATAGAGTAGATCGGTGGCGTTACCGCCGGAGTAGTCCCAGTATTTGCGCCAGCGGAAGTAGCGCTCGGTGCTAAAAGGACGCTTCGGGGCGGGGCCCAGCCACATGTCCCAGTCCAGGTTTTGGGGGTTGGCGCCGGGGTCGATCTTGTAGTTCCATTCACCTTCCTTGCTATTGCGGCAATAGCTGGCCTGGCTCCACAACACTTTGCCGATGGCGCCGCGCTGGATCAGCTCCCGAGCCTTTTGCAAGGAGGGGTTGGAGCAACCGCCGGCGCCGACCTGGAACACGCGCCTGGTGTTCTGGACCTTGTGGTAGAGCTGCACGGCCTCCTGCCAGGTCAGCGTCATCGGTTTTTCCAGGTAGATGTCCTTGCCAGCGTCGGCGGCCTCGGTGGCCATCGGGGCATGCCAGTGGTCCGGCGTGGCGATCACGACCGCGTGAATGTCTTTGTTCTCCAGCAGCTTGCGGTAGTCCTTGAAGATCTGTCCCCCGGTGCGCTTCGCGGCCGCCTCGACCCGTGGCTGGTACACATCACACACACCGGTGATCTTCACGTTCAGTTTGTCGGTGAGCGTCTCGATTTCGCGCATGAGGGCTTGCGCGCGGCCGCCGGTGCCGATGATGCCGAGGTTCAGGCGATCGTTGGCTCCCTGGACTTGATCGGCGGCCGCGGCACTGAGGCCGCCGGCCACACCGGCAACAGTGGTGATCAGGAACTGACGGCGGTTGGGTTGGCTGGACTTGGACATCGCTTGGCTCCTTGAACAAGTGCGCGGCTAGGCAGAACGGCTGCGATCCTCGGGGTTCAAAATAACGGGAAACCGTGGAGTTGCAATGGGGCCCAGCGCAAAACCGGGTCCTGGGAAAAGCTGCTGGTCGTCCCGCTCGAGCCGGATGGGGCCCTGCGGGAGAAGCTGAAGTAAGGCAAGCGGTAGGACGAACGATCCCCGTGGCCGAAGTCGCCAGACTATCGGGCTACGGGGATGAGATTTCTTGCCGCCTAAGGGCGCCCTTTGTCCTCGATGTCCTTGACCAAGCGATCCACGGCTTCATCCAGGAGATGAACCCACTGCGTCTTCCCGTCCTTATCGGTGCGAACCGTGATACCGCGCAACACGTCGCCCTTGGAACGGATCACGCCGTCGGCATCGATCAGATACAACGTCGGCCAGATGTGGACGTTCCACTTCGTGGCGATCGGGCCGCTAGTCGAACCGCCGTCCCACCACGAGCGCCAGGTGAGCTGATTCTCTTCGATCGCCTTCTTCAGCTCGTCCCGGTTCGGATCGCTATTGATACCGAGGAGAACAAACGGCTTGCCTTCGAGCCTTTTCACGAGCGACCGCTCGTGGGGATACATGGCCCGGCAAGGCCCTCACCAATGCCCCCAGAAATCGAGCAGTACCGCCTTCCCCCGATAGTCGCTCAGCTTGAACCTCTGGCCGTCGATGTCCTCGCCCTCGATCTCGGGAGCCTGCTTGCCGATGGCCAAGTGCCGCAATTCAAACAGCTGGGCTTCTGCCTCCTTCCCCAGCGTGCTCTGGTAGTACTTCAAATCCGCATAATTGGCCGCTACTTCTTCAATTAGCTTTTCGGCCCGCCCGTTCATCTCGTCGATTACCTTGGGTCCGCGGTTTGCTGCCGTTTCCGCTTGGCGCTTCCAGTACAGAGCCAGGCCGTAGCGGGCCTGCCCTTGGACGTCGCGGTGGGGACTCTTCTCGATCGCCAATCGCAGCAGAGAATCGCCATGCTGCGCGACCGCCAGCCGCTGGCAAACGCTCGCCATGTCGGCACTTTGGATGTGATGCTCGGCGATACTTTCCATGGCCTTACGCGTATCCGGGTTGCTGGGGTCGTGCAGCAGAAGCCAGCGAAAGGCTTCGAAAGCGGCCGAATCTTTGGGATACGCTTGGATCAGTTTCAGGAAAGAGGCGGCATGACTGTGCGGGCTGGAGGGGCGGCCAAGTTCCTTGAGAACCTTTTGGCGTTCCTCGTCGGTCTGGGCGGACTGATAGGCTTTGTTGAATTCCTCCGAGCCGCGCCGATGCGCCTCGACCAGAGCCTTGTATTGCTCCGCGGGCGTTTGCGGCTTCGGTTGATCCGGCGGATCGCCAACGAGCGGCGAGAACCAAACTAGCATGGCCGGGTTTCCCAGGATCATGTGGCGCATTCGCTTTCCTCCCAGAGAAGTGAACCGAATCCGTTGTGCTTCGATAGGACAAGCTCGTTTGTCCACGCCTGCAAACAATCCCCTAAATGGCGATTTCCTTCCTGCTCTGGATGGGTTCGTGTTCGACAGAGATTGTACCTTTGCGGATCCCGGTTGCAAGCAACTTGCCGGATTCCCGTGCTCTGGGGATGATGAGTCCTGGTGCTGTTTCCTGCTGACCTGAACGAGAGCGATCCTTGTTCCACGCACTGGCGTTGCCCGAATAATTTCGAAAAGTTGACGCAGTTCGCCCGTGTCCGGGGATTATTAGATAGAGGAAACGAAAGGTCCTTCCGGGATTCCTGATCATGGCATCCAAACAAGCCGCTCTCCTGCTTCGACACATCCGCGGGCTCGTCGGTCAGCGGAACACCGAGCAATGGACAGACCGCGAGTTGCTTCAACGTTTTACGAAGAAACGAGAGGAAGCGGCCTTCGCTCAGTTGGTTCAGCGACACGGACCGATGGTCCTGCGTGTCTGCCAACGGGTCTTGCATCAGGCCCAGGATGCCGAGGACGTATTCCAAGCCACGTTCCTGGTACTGACTCGAAAGGCGGCGGTGCTGCCCTGGCAAGAATCGGTGGCGAGCTGGCTCTACCAAGTGGCGTATCACCTGGCGCTGAAAGCGAAGAGGGCAACGGCTCGACGGTACGCTCACGAAAGCCGGGTTCAAGAAAAGCCGACCGAAGATCCCCTGGCCGAGCTTACCGTCCGGGAAGCACAGGTCTTGCTCGACGAGGAGTTGAGCCGGCTGCCCGAGAAATACCAGGCACCTTTGGTGCTGTGCTACCTGGAGGGCCGAACCCAGGAAGAAGCGGCACGGCAACTGGGGTGCTCCTTGCGTACGCTTACACGCCGATTAGAGCGCGCAAGGGGGATGCTCCATAATCGACTAGCGCGCCGAGGCCTGACGCTTTCCGCAGTCTTGTCGACCACCCTGCTGGCGCCTTCGGCAACACCGGCTGGGTTGTTGGATTCCACCATCAAAGCCGCGCTGGCATTTGCTGCGGGGAGCGGGGTTAGCGCGATCTCGGCAGTTGCTTTAGCGGAAGGAGCAGTGAAGGTCATGTTCGTCAGCAAGCTCAAAATGGTAGCGGGATTGGTGTTGGCTCTCGGCATGCTCACAGCCCTGGGCTATCGGCTTTCCGCCAGCGGTTCCCAAGCTGAACTGGCTGGCCCGACTTCCTTAGTCGAGGATAAGGTGCCGGCAGGTGAAACTCAGCAGCCGAACGCAAAAAGCAGACAGCCCGAAACCGACCAAAGCGTGGATCTCAAGTGGAAGTTCGAGAAGGACAAGACCTTCTATCAAGAGATGAAGATCGAGACTCAGCAAACGACGAAGGGGAAGGTCACGGAGATCGGCACTCCCCAGAATGAGAAGTTTCTCCCTTTCACCCGGGGCACTGCCGCGGGATTCATCGGTCTACCGGCAGAGTCAGCGCCTGCTCGTGCGGCCTCTGCCTTTTTCCCCGAACGGGTCAACCTGAAGCAGACCTTCCTCTTGAGCTGGACGCCCAAGAATAAAGATCCAGACGGCAACTGGACGGTGGTCCAGAAGATCGTCAGCGTCCAAACGGAAATCGACATCGATGGCAAGAAGATCCGCTACGATTCGACCAAGGACGTCGGTACGGATAAACGCTGGGCGGAGTTCTTCAAGACCCTGGTCGGCTCCGAGTTCATGCTGGCCATCGCCCCCGACATGAAGGTCACCAAGATCGAGGGGTACGAGCACTTGGTCCGGAAGCTTGCCGCAGCCGATCCGCAGGTCGGTCTCGTGCTTCCCCTAATTGCCGAGGAGGTCAACCCCAAGCAGATGGCAGAATTGCTATTTGCCCTGGTGCCGGACAAGGCCGTCAAGGTGGACGATCTCTCGTTCAAGCAAGGCGAACTGAACCTCGGGCCGATGGGCACCTACGCCGCGCGCTACCAATACCGTTATGCGGGGAGAGAGGGCAAGCTGGACAAAATCCAGATGGACGCTGTCCTGATCTATGAAGCCTCCGGCTTGAACGTCCTTCGTGACAAGCGCGGGAACAACCTGGGTGACAGGCTGCCCTTCCAGATCAAGGCTGGTTCCCTGAAAAGCAAGGTCAATGACCTGAAGATCGAGGAAGCCCGCGGCACCATCCTGTTCGACCCGGACAAGGGCCGTATCGACCGCTTGGATGTGCATTGGAAGCTCGAGGGGAAAATGATCCTCGACCTGACCGGCAACCCCAGGGGAGTCGAGCTGTCGCAGACGCAACAAACGACACTGAAGATCCTGGATGTCAAGCCGACGGCCAAGAAGTAGAGCTATCGCATTGTGAACCTTGTCTCCGCCGGGTCGAAGACTCTCCGCCGATCTTCATGGGTTCCCCTCGACCGGTGCTGCCCGCCGTTGCTCGGCCCAGAACAGAGCCGCCGCGACACACGACAGCCAGGCCACGCCGGCCAGGACCGCGAACGCCCCCTGCCAGCCATGGGCCACCGAAATCCGCGCCATGCTGTCGCCTGCCAGCACACCGCCCAGGTAGCCAACACCGTCGATGATGCCGCAAGCCGTCGCGCTACCCTGTTTGCCGCCGAAGTCCAGGGCGATGGCGCCCGCCAAATAGGAATAAGGGCCGATCATGACAAAAGCAACCAGTGCCACCAGCCAGATCGGCCATCCGCGCGAGTCGCCGAGGTCCGCGTAGCCCAGGACCATCAGGGCCGCGCCCGTCAGCACCAGGCCGAAAAAGATGAGGACGGCCCGGCCACCACGCCCCAGCCAGTCGCTGAGGAAGCCAGCCAGCAGCACCGAGACGCCGCCGAACAGCGGGAACAGGGCGCTTGCCTCCGCGGCTTCCGCCTTGCTCAGGCCGACGACCTCCGTGAAGTAGCTCGGCGTCCAGGTGTTGAAGGTCTCGCGCACCAGAGTGAACCCTAACGACAGCAGGCAGACGAACCAGAAACCCGGGCTGCGCAGCAGTGGCCGCAACAGGGCTCGGATTCCGACGGGGGTCGGCTCCTCGCCGTGGCGCCCGAACAGGTTTTGCGGGCTGGCTGCCGGTTCGGGCTCGCCGATATCCAGCGGCGTCTCCTTCAGCCACAGCACGTTGGCCAGGTACAGGACGGACAGGACCGCAGCGGCCGTGCAGAAGACGCTCTGCCAATCGAACCCTTGATCGATCAGGATACTCATGAACTTCCGGGCCGCTGCGTCACCGAACAGGAAGCTCAGGCTGAGAATGCCCATGACCGTGCCGTACGTCGAGTAGGAGAACCAGCGCGAGGCGATCTTGACCATGCCGACCCAGCCCAGGGATTGGACCAGGCGGTTGCCGATCCAGGCGAGTGTGAAGACGGGAAGCGTGCTGCCCAGGGCAAACAGGACCGTGAACAGCACCGCCCCTGCCATGCCGTAGAGGAAGTTGCGGCGCCCGCCGAGAAAGTCGGAGAGGCCGCCACTGAGGAACTTGCCCAGCGCGTAGGCCAGGGTGCCGAGAGAGGCAATCGCGCCCAAGCGGACCTTGGCGTCCGCCGGGTCCACGCCTCGCGCTGTCAGATCATCGAGGATCATCGGCAGGGCCACGGAGAAGTTGGAGCGGCACAGGTAATAGCCCGCGTAGCCGACGACGAGCAGCGCCAGGGTCAAGACCTGCCGGCGAAGGAGACGCCGGTTGTTCTGCGCATCACGCACGCCAAAACTCCCGGATCGCGGATACAGCCCCCTCTGGTTACGAACCCGCGCTCCACCCCGCTGAGCGGGGTGGAAGCCGTGGTTGGTCGCCAGTTCTATCACGGATCACTCACGACAGCTCCCTGGTGGTACTCCCCAAACGTCCCCACATAGGCCCCGAACTGAAACACCGCCTTCATCCCATGCACATACGCCAGGTTGTTGAGGAAGGCCAGAGCCACATCTTCCGGCGCCTCCTCCAACGGACAACCTAGCGCAACATGGATGTGGTCCGGCAGAATCCCCGCCCGCGACAACCAATACGCCTTGGTCCGGCACACGCCTTCGATCATTTGCTAGAGCCGCTCCAACACCGGTTCGCGAATCTCCGCCCACCGCTCGCGATGCACGAGAACGACGTGCAGATTGTACCAGTAGATGCCGTGCACCGTGGACCGTGGCCGGGAGAGATCGACCTCGAAGTGAACGACTTGAAAACGCTCCAACAGCGTTTGCACGCAGGGATCCGCCATGGCGTGATGATCCAGTTGTGATGCGATGTAGTTTTCGACGGCCGCGCGCGTGGCGGAGCCGAAGCTACGCAGGGCGTAGTTGCGCTGGAGCGCCTTGGGCAGTGTTTGACGCACGGCATGCTGAAGGCGCCCCTTCACTCGATTCACGAGCAGCTTGGGAGTGACGTGCGGCAAGGTGCTGAGGGAGAACTGGCTCACGCACGGCTCACTGAGGCGATGGCCGAGAAGACGCACGCCGTCGGGATCCAGGGCCTGGGTGAGATGTGCGAGCCAAGGGGCCTCGGCGATGGGGGCGCGCCAGAAAACCGTGAGCCCCCAGCGAAGTGGAGCGCAGAACGAGCAGTTGTCGCGGGTGTAGATGGGTTGGAGAGTGGCCATTGGGTGGATTGCCTGGTTAGGAACCTGCGCTCCACCCCGGCAAGCGGGGTGGGGGCGCGTGGGTCGGGTGCGGCTCGTGCTGGTGACGAACCCATGCTCCACCCCGGCAAGCGGGGTGGGGGCAAGGACGCGCTCGCCGAGTGCAACTCGTGACGAACCCGCGCTCCACCCTGGCACACGAGGCGGGGCCCCCACCCCGCTTGCCGGGGT
>JBGQLF010000254.1:0-9616 GCA_041499985.1 Gemmataceae bacterium | reverse complement strand
GGGCTCCTGGTGTCGTAGCGACAAGCGTCCCGCTTGTCGGCTGCCAGGCGACAAGCGAGACGCTCGTCGCTACGAGCCGAAGCCGGACACTCTTAACCGGGCCGTGCCTCAAGGTCGGGGCTGTACTTGCAGCTGTCCTTCGATGATCAGGTAGCCGCGATCCGCATCGAGCGGGCCTACCACTTGCACCTGCGGCGACGACGGCCAGCGGATCTCCAGCTTGTCTACCTTCTGCGCGGCTCCGATCCCGATCAGCAGCCGAGGATCGTGGGCTGACAAGTAGCTGCCGCCACCCTTGCGATGGCGAACCAGCTTCCGGCCGCCGATGTACACGGTCACCTTGGCGCCGACGGCATCGCGGTTGCTCAGCGTCCCCCGCAGCTCCAGACGGATCCAATGATACGGCGTGGTGGATTCATTGTGCAGCAGTACGGCCGGCTCGCCGCTGTTGTTTAGCGCCAGATCCATGTGGCCGTCGTTGTCGTAATCGGCATACGCCACGGCCCGGCCGGCGTGTCGTTCCTGGAAGTACGCGCCGGCCCAGGCCGAGAGATCGCGGAAACGTCCCGTCCCGTTGTTGAGGAAGAACTGGGCCTCCTGGCGGAAGGAATTGTTCGGGTCTCCGTCGCCATCGACGTGGCGCGACACGTGGCCATTGGTCACGAAGATATCCAGGCTACCGTCGCGGTCCACGTCGAGGAAGCAGGTGCCGAATCCAACCTTGTGCCGACTCGGCGGCCCCAGACCGGTGACCTGCGTGATGTCGAGGAACTGGCCGCCGCCTTCGTTGCGAAAGAACGTGCTCGACTCGCGATGAAACGCCGTGGCAAACAGGTCGGGCCGGCCATTGCCACTGAGGTCGTCGGCATCCACCCCCATGTAAGCCTGCGCGGCGCCGGCCAGGTTGACCGTACAGCCACTGGCAGGCCCGAGCGATTGGAAGCGGCCATTGCCCAGGTTGCGGAACAGGAAGTTGGGCATCGTGTCGTTGGCCACGAAGATGTCGGTATGGCCGTCGTCGTCCAGGTCGAGCGTGATGACACCCAGCGCTTTGGCGTTGGGGTCATCAATGCCGGCTTCGTGACTGACATCGGTAAAGGTGCCGTTGCCGTTATTGCGGTAGAGGACACAGCGCGTCGGCTGGAACTGCCACGGTGGGCAGGGACCGCGCCGGCCTCGGGCGTCCTGGCAGTTGGGATAATGGGCCAGGTCAACATGGACGTAACTGCACACGAACAGATCGAGGTAGCCGTCGTTGTTGTAATCGAGGAACGCGGCGCTGGTGCTGTAATTGGGACGGCTCTTCCAGTCGGGATGCTCGGCCAGACCAGCCTGGGCGGTGATGTCCTCGAAGCGACGGCCGCCCTTGCCGTCCGGAATGTTGTGATAGAGGACGTTGGCTTTGCCGTAGCAGGTGAGGAACAGGTCGGGATAACCATCGTTATCGATATCGCCGACGGCCACGCCTTGACCGCAGCCGACATGGGCCAGGCCGACCTCCGCCGTGACATCCTTGAATTGGCCGCCGCCCAGGTTCTTGAACAGCTTGCATGTCGGTGGCGGCTGGGGTGGAGAGCCCTCGAAGGTCGAGCCCTGGACGATGAAGAGATCGAGAAGGCCATCCTGGTCGTAATCGATCCAACCGATGCCCGATCCGGTTTCATCCATGATGTATTCCATGTCGGTCCGGCCATCGAAGTGCCCAAAGCGAATGCCGGCTCGGGCCGTGACATCCACGAAGTGGATCTTTACGCCCGCCAGTAGCGAGGCGTCTGGCTTGATGTGCGGCTGGAGCGGCTGCACGCCCAGTTTGGGCGCGGACGGCTGCTCGCTGGGCGAAGCGTCGGTGGAGTGCGTTTCGAGCGCGGTCGGATACAACCAGACGGCGGCGCCGGCGGCGGCGCTGAGCAGACCGATCGCCAAGAGGAAAGGGCCCACGATGCGGCTCATGAGGTATTCTCGGGGGACGAGCTGTTGGGTGCGAGGAACTGCATCAAGTCCCGGCCCTCAAATGCTCTTTGTAGGTTACCCCCGCTGGTCGGGAAGGCAAGGCCACACGCCGGGCGGCGACTCCGGCCAGCCATTGCGGCATATGCCATCCGCCAGGTCGATCAGGTCCCCAAGCGGGAGGCCGAGGAACAGGCCCTCTCCGGCTGAGCGCGCCACCCCGCGCCAGAGTTCCGCCGCCCGGCAAGCGTGCGACTTCACCCCAGGCGGCTTCTCCTCACGATGCTTGACCCCGGCCGCGGCCAGCTTGATCAAGCCCTTGAGAAAGTCCGCCACCGGCCCCGTGCGCCCGGCAGCCAGCCACAGTCCCTCCAACTGCTCGTGGGCCTCCCAATAAAACTGGCTGTTGAACAAATCCAGACCGTAGAGGTAGGGTTTGCTCTCCCACCAGCGTGCCGGATCTACCGGGGCGCACGGCTGGGACGCAACCCCGTAGCTGTATCCTGCGTGATCGGACTTCGGATGGGGGGTCTTGCCAGGAACGAAGCTGTAGGGCGGGAAGGGTAGTTCAGGCGCAAGCCTTTCGTCTCGGCTCATAGCCGGTCACTTGCTTTGGTTTGCTGGGTTGTCCGCCTCCTCCGCAGGAAGTGGTATGCCGTCACTCGATGGTGCCGCTGACGACGTTGGAAATCTTCTTGTGGCCCGGGCGATCGAGCTTCGCAGTCTCCGCGATGAAGATTTCGAACGTCTTCGCTCCTGGCTGGGACAGGTTAAAGCTATCCTTGATCGTTCCCTCCATTTTCAGTTCCCAGCTTTGCATCATCTTGATTCCGGCGTTCGTCGTGCCTGGGAACGAGATCTCCAGATCGTAGGCATCGTAGGGCTGCGGCTTCCCTTGCGTGATACGGTACTTGACCTCGCATTGAACAGTCTGCGGATCGCGGAAGCTCACCTTCGGGTCGGACAGCTCGATCACGGGTGGATCCGCCGCAACCGCCTCAACAGAGATTTTTGGAGCGCCCCCAGGGGGAACCTTGGCATTTTGGCCGCAGCCCACGGGGAGGACAGCCAGGAAGCCAAAGACCAGGCAAGGAGTGAAGCGGCGCCCTCTTGTTCGAGGCATGGGAAACTCTCCGCGGATGACAGGGGATTGCGATCAATGATGATTGTGCCGCTGGGGTTCCTGCTTGTGGGTTAGGATTCCGATCCTGACGTCAGGATCGGAATCCTGACCCACAAGCTCGGTTACGGTGTTGCCGATTTCCAGGGCAAGAGCTTCTCGGGGATATCGATATCGAGGACTCCGCCTCCTTCGGGAACCGTGAATTTCAAGGGCGTGGACTCCACCCCATTATACTTCCTGGGCACCGATTCCCGGACCTGCGGGTTAAGCTTCAGTTGCTCCTGAGTAAAAACCGGCGAACCGTCGGGCGCGATCTGCCGGCTCAGGCGGACCTTGTACTCACCGGCAACGATGCCAGACAGCGTGCCGCTGGCCATGGTAAAGCTACCTTCCTCGTCCGAATTGCCCAGCCCTCCTTGTCCCTTGGTCGAGCCCAGGGGAAGGAACTGGACGGTACAATGGTCGATCGGAACGCCCTTGGCGGTAACCTTCCCGCGGACGGAAACACGCTTCAGGCCATCTCCCCCACAGCCGACCCATCCCAGGCACAGAACTACCAGCGCGATCATCCGCACTCGATGCATGGTTTCCTCCGCGGTGCACGGCACCGAATCCTGAGCCCGACGCGCTAGCGAGGGTTCGACCTGGCCCGACGCGCTAGCGAGGACGGCCCTCGCTAGCGCGTCGGGCTCAGGAACCGTTTCTAAAACGGCTGGGTCGAAATCACATTGCCGTCGGCAATGCGGGACAGATTCAAGAGCGTCGTGAGATCCGTAGTCTGACTGATGAAATGGACCGAGCCGTCGGCGAACAGGAAGTTGACCCCGCCCGTATGCAGACTGGCAACGCTGTACCAGCTGGCCGCCTGCCCGGGACTCGGCGTCGGTTGGCTACCGTACTGCCAGACGTTGAGCCCCGCGGGGGGATACGTCGTATTGTAGTTCCCCACCGGGTCCAGGGCCCACGCACCCCAGGCGGTGTAAGACCACGGCTTGCAACCGTAACAGCTGTAGATCGCCAAGGTCTGCTCGCTCATCATGAACGTGTTGCTGGTGCCATCGGTAATGTCGGTGAGCCGGGTGTTGCTGTTTTCGCCGAACATGTACCTCGTGCTCGCGCTCATGTTTTTCCAGGCGTTGAAGCGGAGTCCCTGGAGTTGATCCGAGATGAAAAAGTAGGAGGTGCGATACGACGTGATCTTCCCGGCGGTTTGGTCCGCACTGTAGTAAATGGACCCTGGGGTAATCGTCGGATCGCTGCCATCGGACGGACACAAGTATAACGGGACCTTGTTGGCGGAGAGTGCGGCATTGCCGCTGGCAATCGCATCGCCGGCCAGCTTCGGAGGCGGAGTACCCATGTTGATGTTGACCAGGGAACTCAGGAAATTGGTCATGGGCGCATTCAGGTTCACCTGATTGTACAGGTTGTTCTGTTCTACGAAGGGGAGCAACAGGACCAGGCCGTTCATGTTGTAGATGATGGGGTCGGGGAGGTACGTCGTAATGCTCTGACCCACGGCATTGCCATTTCTCTGGGTCGCCGGCGGAAACGTGCCGTAGGCGTCGTGGTAGTTGTGCAGGGCCAGGCCCAACTGCTTGAGGTTGTTCTGGCACTTCATGCGGTTGGCGGCTTCGCGGATCTTCTGCACGGCCGGCAACAGCAGGCCGATGAGCACAGCAATGATCGCGATCACCACCAGGAGCTCGATCAGCGTGAAACCGCGACGTGGAACTCGTAACATACCTTACCCTCCTCAGGGTGGCCGGAAAACTGAAGCCAAGACCCTGTTTCCCAGGGTTCCGTTTCCTTTTTCCCGGCCGTTCAAAGAATGAACAAGAGCGCCGGACGAAGCGACAACTCGTCCAGCTGTTTCGCCTCCGGGGAAAGTAGCGTGCCGTCACTCGACGGGGCCTTTGAGCACATTGGAAATCTTTTTGAAAGCCTGCTGGGGACTCGGAGCCTCCGACATGTAGATTTCAAAGGATTTCACCGGTGGCTTGGACAACACAATCCCGTCCTTGAGCACGCCTTCCTCTTTCAGTTCCCAACTCTCCCTCATCCCGGCTGCGTGATTTGGAGTGCCTGGAAAGAAGATCTCACAATTGTAGTATTTGTCAGGCTTCCCCTTGGTGAAGCGGTATTTGACCTCAAACCGAACCAGCGTCGGCTCGACCAGGGTCACCTTCGCGTCGGACAACTCGATCTCACTCGGCGTCTGCGCCTCAGGTGGCAGGACCTTGAACTGGACCGTGGGCGGAGCATTGGTCTTTTGACTGCATCCCAACGCCAGAACCACGAGGCCGCAACATACGAAACCGGCAGCGCCAAGTCGTCGGGTGGATTGAACCATGAGAAACTCTCTGAGGACGCCAGGGGAACGCTGCACCTGGATGCGGCGCTAAAGGCATGACAATTCTTTCGGGCGAGCCGGGAACATCCGTTCCCGGAGGAACGCCCTGTCCCCCGGTCCGCCCGGGTTGGTGGAAGAGGCATGGAACGGGAGCATGCTTGCTCCCGTTGGTTCTGACGTCACTTACGGCCCGTGAGTTTTGTGGGGAGATCGATGTTCACGGTCCCCCCCGCATCGGGAACAGTGGCTTTCAGGGTCGAGTCGGCAGAGGAGTACGGCGGGGGCACGGTTTCCCGGGCGCCCGGGTTGTCCGCCTCGGGGGCATCCGGAGGCAGCGGGGTGCCGTCCGGCTTAAGGAACCGGTTGACCCGGACCTTGTACTCGCCAGCGGTGAGGCCCTTCACCCCTTTCAGGCCACTCAAAGTAAAGTTGCCGTCGCGGTCCGATTGGCCAATCCCGCCTTCTCCCTTGGTCGTGCCCGTCGGGATGAACATGACGACCGCATTGTCGACCGGTTGCCCCTTGGCAGTGAGCTTCCCCTGGACGGGGACACGCTTGATGCCGTCGCCACAACCGATCAATCCCAGGAACAGACCGATCGTCGCGATGAAACACAGTGATCGCATGGTCTCCTCCATTCAAGTGTGATCCACACAGGGCCGCCGGCCATCGGCAGGCGGCAACCGTACGGGGAAGCGCTCCCGTACGGTTGCCGCCCGGACCCTTCGGCTTCGTTCGGCCCCGTGCTGCCGGAAGACCAATCAGAACGGCTGGGTCGAGATCACCTGGCCGTCCGCGATCCTGCTCAGGTAGGTCATCGTTATCTGATCAACGGTCTGACTGATGAAATGGACCGACCCATCGGCGAACACGAAGTTCACCCCACCCGGATGCAGACTAGCGGCGTTGTACCAGGTGGCGCGCTGTCCGGGGACCGCGGCGGCGGTGCTGTACTGCCAGATGTTCAGGCAGCACTGCGGAACGGTCGTGTTCCAGCTACCGACGGGGTCAATCCCGACCGAAACCCAACCGGTGTAAGCCCAAGCCGAGGTGGTGCCGTTGTAGAGCGACAAGGTTTGCTCGCCCATGGCCAAGGTATTACTCGTGCCGTCCGTGATGTCCGTCAGGCGCGTGGTGCTGTTCTCGCCGAACATGTACCTGGTGGAAGTGCTCTGGTTGGGCCAATAGTTGAAGTAGCCGACGCCATTCGAATGGCTGATGAAGTCGTAACTCGTTTTGACCGCTTTGACGACTCCGGGGCTATTCAGGTCAGGACTGTAGGCAGCAGACCCTGCGGAGATGGTTGGCGTGCCATTATCCGACGGACAGACGAAGGTCGGGACCGTGTTGGCCGACAGCGCCGCGTTGCCGCTCACAGCAGCGTTCGGGGTGGCGAGCACAAGCTTTGAGCCAGTTACTGGATAGCCGGTGAGATAGTTGCTGGCGAGGAAATTGCCGAAAGCCGCCTTCTGGTTGAACTGGCTATAGAGGTTGCCCTGTTCGACGAAGGGCAGCAGCAGGACCAGACCATGCATATTGAGGATGGGGTTGTCAGCGGGATTACTACTCGTGAGGTTATAGCCTTCGGTATTCCCGACGCTCCGCCGGCCGGGAGGAAAACGGCCATAAGAATCGTGGTAGTTGTGCAGGGCCAAGCCCAGCTGCTTGAGGTTGTTCTCACAACTCATGCGGGCGGCGGCCTCGCGGATCTTCTGCACGGCCGGCAACAGCAGGCCGATGAGCACGGCGATGATCGCGATTACCACAAGGAGCTCGATGAGAGTGAATCCGAGGACGCGACGTGAAACTCGTAACATGCCTTACCCTCCTCAGGGGGGGCCGGAAAAAGGAAGCCAAGACCCTGTCGCCCAGGGTTCCGTTTCATCATTCCCGGCCGTTCAAAAAAATGTACAAGAGCACCGGACGAGATAACAACTCGCCCGTCTGTTGCGCGCAGGCGAACCAGCAGAATGGTGATTGTGGGCAAGCAAGAGCGAGGGTGTCAAGCAAATTGCCAGAAAACAAGCCCTCGTCTTGAGTAGCCGGTTTTGGTACTCTGGCGGGATGAACCCGCGCGTCTTCCTGGATGCCGACCCGCGCACCCTGCACTTGCCGACCACACGGATGGCAGGCGCTGACCCCCTGAAGCTCCAGCGGCAAATCGCTCGGTTCGGCACCGCGGTCCAGGGGATGCCGCCGCTGGAAGTGTACCGCGGCACTGACGGGGAGTTCGTCCTGTATGATGGCGTCACGCGCGCCACCCGGGTCGCCAAGTTTCTCCCCGGACAGCGAGTGCGGGTCGAGTTGATCGATGACTTACCGACACCGGTCGGACATCTGCCCACGGTCGGAGACAGGCTGCCATGACGACGACACGTAGTGAATTGCTTCGGCTCCTGGAGGAGTTGAGTGAGCACGCGAGCGAGTTGCGGTTTGGGCAACTCGTGGCCAACCTCGCCACGCTGGCCCAAGGTGCCAAGGTCGAGGCGATCTGGGACGCGGAGGACGACGAGTTGGTTGGAGCGGCCCGGCGCTTGTTGGCACACTACTCCCAGCGCCAAGCATAGATTCTTGCCATCCAAACTCTCTATTCCAGTGCCCCCTCCGCCTGCAAGCGTTGTCGATCGTGCGGCGCATAGACAATGACGCGCCGCGGATTGATGAACATCCAGCAGAAGGAAGCGATCAGGAACATGATCACCGAGTAGACCAGCGCGACCTTCCAGCTAGTAATCCCGGCGGCCCGCGCCAGGTCGGCGAGCCCGGTGACGAATGGCCGAGTCCCTTCGAGCCAGGCGGGCAGCTGCACTTCCGGCGCGCCGATCACGCTCACCAGCCAGGCGACCAACGGCGGACTGACGACGGTGCCGAGGTTACCCACCATGTTCATGAATCCCGACACGGTGCCCGAATAGCGATGACCAATATCCACGCAAGTCGACCAGCTCACCGGCATGGCGAAGTCCTTGAAGAACGAGGCCAGGCACAGGGCGGCAATGGCCAGCGCGGCGTGGGTCATCTCCAGGGCCAGCACGAAAAACAGCGCCCCCAGCCCGTAGGCCACGAATCCTTGCAACGTCCGGCCCCAGCGCCGGCCCCAGACGCGCACCTGGCGATCGGTACACAGCCCGCCGAACATGCACCCTAGCCCGCCAAAGAACAACGGTCCGCCCGAGGCGATCAGCAAGGGGTAGCCAGACAGGTTGAGCACCTCCTTGAAATAAACGACATCCCAGGTGATGAAAAAGCACCAGCCGGCGTTGCTACAGTAATACATCAGGCTGAGGCACCACAGCGTTGGGCTGCGCAGCATTGCCGACCATGACAGGGGAGCCGGTCGGGCCGTCGTGTGGATCCCCTCCTCGATCAGGGCGAGCTCCGCTTCGTTGACGTGCGGGTGCTCGCGCGGCAGATCGCGGAACCAGACATAGAACCCGACCACCCAGGCGGCCCCCACGAGACCGAAGACCAGGAACGCCCCGCGCCAGCCGAACCAGGCGGCGCAATAATAGATGAGGAAAGGGGCCACGGCTCCCCCCCAGCGGCCAAACACCCACGGCGAACCCTGGGCGAGGCCGCGTTGACGGATCGGGAACCAGCTCCGCAGCGCCCGCGCGATGTTGGGATAGGCGCCCGCTTCGCCAAGGCCGAACAGAAAGCGAAAGGTGACCAGGCTGGCCAGGTTCCAGGCGGCACCGGTCAGGGCGGTGAACAGCGACCAGCCGAGCACAATCCGGGCCAACATCTTGCGCGCCCCGAACCGATCGCCCAGCCAGCCGCTCGGCACCTCGAAAATCGCGTAGGCGAAGGCGAAGGCGCCGAACAGCCAGCCTTTCTGGCTTTCGGAAAGCCCGAACTCGCTCTGGATATTGGACGCCACCGTCCCGAAGCATACCCGATCCAGGTAGGTGATCATCGACAACGCACAGGCGAAGCCGAGAACGCCAAAACGAACCTGGGTCGGTCTTTCAATGGACGTGATGGGGAGACTCATGCGCGGTGGGCCCTGGACGGATTTCAGTGAGGCAATTGCCTCACTGTAAGGCCACAGACCCTCAGGTGCAACCAGGAAATCGACAATTGAGTTAAGCTGCGCGCGTCGGTCACATCGACGAATGGCACTAGCTTAAGCGAAGAGGCTCTGCAAACACCTCCTGGAATCGAGGAAAAACAGGGGAAGTCCGCAATAGTGT
>JBGQLF010000253.1:0-9616 GCA_041499985.1 Gemmataceae bacterium | reverse complement strand
GCCCCTGACTGAGAGCGCCGGGAAAATCCAGTACCTCGGCGATGAACCAGCCACTCTCCTCCCGATAATACGCCGCATGGTATTCCAACATAGTCAGACCCTCTCCAGCTCCACATCAAAACTCTTGCTGTTCGGCATCCCCGTGCCGTGCGTGTCGCCGCCCATCAAGCGGCTCGACATGTCGCCATAGGGCAGGAACAACACGCCCGACGGCAGTTCGCCAGCCTTGGCCGCCTGACAGGGCAGCTCGATTTGTCCTTGCTCCGAACGCAGTCGCACACGGTCACTGTTCTTCAACCCCAAGCGAGCCATGTCGTCGGGGTTCATCAGCAGAGTGCTCGTTTCTTCCACATAAGCGGCGGTGAATTTGCCTTCGTTGAGGGTCGTGCCCTGCCGGCTGGTGCGCCCTGGAATCAGGATGAAGATTTCGGGATGGCTCATTTCGCGCCCAGCAAGGCCTCCAGATGCGCCTGGACCGACTCCGCCAGGGCCTCCAGGTTATAGCCCCCTTCCAGGCAACTGACCAGCCGGCCTTGCGCATGCGTCTTGGCCACCTCCAGCGCGAGTCCGGTCAGCGTCACGAAGTCTTCCACCTCCAATCCCAGCGAGCCAATCGGATCGGTGCGGTGGGCGTCGAAGCCGGCGCTGACGAGCACCAACTCCGGCTTGATTTTGTCGGCGGCCTTCTCCAGGGCATTGCGGAAGCGCGCGTGGTAATCTCTGCGACTGCTGCCAAACCGAATCGGCACATTGAGCGTGTAGCCCTGGCCCTTGCCGCGGCCCGTCTCACTCTCGGCCCCCGTCCCGGGATAGAAGCCGTTGCCGTAGCGGTGGATGCTGTAAAACAACACTTCGGGGTCTTCGTAGAAGATATCTTGCGTGCCGTTGCCGTGGTGCACGTCCCAATCCACAATCAGCAGGTGCGTCAGCTGGTGTGCCCGCTTCGCGTGCCGGGCGGCCAGGGCGATGTTGTTGAACAGGCAAAAGCCCATGCTGCGCGTCGGAGTGGCGTGATGGCCCGGTGGTCGCACCAGGCACAGGGCGTTCCGCTCGGGGCCTTTGAGCACGGCATCGACCGCAGCGGCACCAACACCGGCGGCCGCGAGTGCCACCTGGAACGAATCGGCACTGACTACCGTGTCCGGATCGATCCGACCACCGCCATGCTCGGCGACCTGCTTGGCGCTCTGGATTTGCTTCGCCGAGTGCAGCTGCGCGACGACCTCCTCGGTTAACGGCTTGTACGTACCGGGAGCGCAGCGCTGGGGCAGAGCAGCCTTGTCCAGGCGTGCCAAGATGGACCGAAGCCGGTCGGCCGTCTCGGGATGACCGCGGCCGGTGTCGTGCTTGAGGAACAGCGGATCACGGTACAGCAGCGTCATGATAGTTCGCCACTCCAGGTCCAGAGTCCGTGGCCAAAAGACTGTCGTCATTGTACAGTGGGCTGTGGGCACTTTACCATTGCTTTGGGCAGTGGATTACCGACCACCGACTTCGGACTCGCACGATCCATGACACTGGCTGAGAACCCCCGCTCTCTCGTCTTCTACCTGGCGTATCCCGGCCCCGGCAACCTGGATGGAGCCTCGCGCAGCCTGATCGATGGGCGTTACCTCCTAGGGGCTCTGAATAGCGTCCTCCAGGATAGCGCGTTCGGTGTCATCGAGTTGACCTCGCTCAAGTCGAAGGAACTGCGTAGCCAGGTCGCCCAGGCCTTGCAGGGCAGCGGCAAGCGTGTCGCCTTTCACTGCGAGCCGGTACAGTGGGTCAACGAAGAGAATCTGATCGATCCCGCCGACCTCTCCTCGGCGAGTGAGATCCACCGCAGGCGGGCGGTCGATCGCATCGTGCGATTGTTCGATGAGGCGGCCAGCTACGGGGCCGATCAGGTTTTTGTTGCCAGCGGCCGCAACCCGGCCTCGGGTCAGCCGTATGACCCGCAGAGTGAGCGCGTGCAGCAACACGCCCTGTACGCACTGACGAACTCCCTGCGTGAGCTTGCTCGCAAGGCAGAAGACCACAAGCTCCGACTGACCCTGAGTCTTTGTGATGCGGGATCACCCGAAGCGGGTCTTTATCGCCACGCGCTGATCGGTCCAGCTACGCGAGCCGTGTCACTGTTGGAACCGCTTCGCGGCGAGGGCTACACGAACCTCGGCATAGGGGTCGATTTGGGCAGACTGTGCCTAAACGGTGAAGGCCCCGACGTGATCGCCGCGCTGGCGCCCTATCTCCAATGGGTCCATGTGAGCAACTGCGTCCCGGGACTGGGCGATGTCCACCCGCGCTTCGGAGCGCCCGACAGCCGGCTCGGGCCGCCGGAGCTCGCCGAGTTCATGAGGGCGCTCGCGGAAGTGAATTATGAGGGGCCGCTGGCTGTGGCCGTGCGTCCGGCGGAGAGCGAGGTACCGGATTCGATTGTCCGCGTGGCGCTGAGCGTGGTCAATGAAGCCGCCGATACCATCGAGGTGGCTTACGCCCTGCCTCTGGGCTTCGCCTATCGCAGTCGGGACTTCCTGACCGAGGAGACGTTTGCCAAGCTCACCGAGCTGCGCGTGGAACAGCCGAAGCTGGTCCGCGAGGAACTGAAGAAGCGCAAACGTCGCGAGGTGCTAGCCCCGGATGGCAAACTCGTCATCCTTGCCGCGGATCACCCGGCCCGGAGTGTGACTCGGGTGGGTGATCGTCCCACGGCGATGGGCCACCGCCTGGACTACTTGGGCCGTATCGTCAGGGTCCTGGCGGCCAGCCAGATCGATGGCCTGATGGCAACCAGCGATCTCATTGACGAAGTCGTGCTGGCCAATTACCTGGCCAAGCAGCGCGGTGGCCCAGGCTTTCTCGATAACAAGGTGCTCATTGGGAGCATGAACCGGACTGGTTTGGCGGGCACCGAGCACGAGATGATGGACCGCACGTCCAGTTACATGACTGGTAAACGCATCCAGGAGATGCACCTCGACGGCGCCAAGCTCCTCTGGCGCTGGGTGCCGACCGGCGAGCGGAATGACCGCTACGCGCTGGAGAGTCTCGAACGCGTCGCCAAGGCGGTCGAGGAGCTGGCGGAACTGAACCTGCCGGCCTTCGTGGAGCCGCTGCCAGTGCTGAAAACGGAAACCGGCTACAAGACCGACCTGCGCACCGACAACATCATCAAGGCGGTCGGCATCGCCAGTGCCCTGGGCTATTACACCGGGCACGTGTGGCTGAAGATCCCGTACTGCGACGATTTTGCCCGCGTGGCCAAGGGATCCACGTTTCCCATCCTTCTGCTGGGTGGCGAATCGACGGGAAAACCAAGCGGTACCATCGAGGATTTCGTCCGTGGCATGGGTGCGGGGCCGAACATCCGCGGCGCCCTGGTTGGCCGCAATGTCCTCTTCTGTGGCGACGATGATCCGGCCGCCATCGCCGAAGCGATCAACCTTGTGGTTCATCAGCGGGTCAGTGCGATCGAGGCGATCAATCAGGCCCGCAAGCTGCGCGGCGTGCTGATGGATGTGTTCGGCTAAACAAGACCAGACATCTTCCTTGATTGCACTCTATGCACACCAGTCTTGTCACCGGCGGCGCAGGCTTCATCGGCAGTCACCTGGTCGAGGCGCTTCTGGCCCGTGGCCAACAGGTTCTTGTCCTGGATGACCTCTCGACCGGCTCCCTCGCCAATCTGGAGCCAGTTCGCACGCATTCACAGCTCCACATCTTCCAGAACAGCATCGCCCAGGAGCACCTGCTCGCCGAGCTGGTAGCCCAGGCGGATGCGATCTATCATCTGGCGGCCGTTGTGGGCGTACGGCTAGTGCTCGATGAGCCCGCGCGGACAGTGGCCACGAACATCGGCCCCACGGAAACGCTTCTCCGCCTGGTCGAGCGCCAGCCCAAGCCGCTGTTCCTGGCCAGTACCAGTGAAGTCTATGGCAAGAACCCCAAGGTTCCCCTGGCCGAGGAGGACGACCTCGTGCTCGGGCCGACATCGAAGGGGCGCTGGATCTATGCCTGTAGCAAGGCGCTGGATGAATACCTGGCCCTGAGCTATCATCGGCGGAGTGGCCTGCCCATCGTGATCGGACGTTTCTTCAACGTCGTGGGGCCACGACAGATTGGCCAGTACGGCATGGTCGTGCCGCGCTTCGTTGATCAGGCGTTGAGCGGGGGCCCTCTGGAAGTTTACGACGATGGCCGGCAGGTCCGTTGCTTTGCCCACGTTGCCGATGTCGTCCGTGGCATCCTCGACTTGATGGCCTGCCCCGCGGCCGCCGGACGGGCCTTTAACCTCGGCAGCGACGAGGCGGTGACGATTCGTGGCCTGGCCGAGAAGGTGGTGCGCCTCATCGATCCAGGGTTGGCCATTCAGCATCTCCCCTATGCTCAGGCCTATGCACCGTCTTTCGAAGACATCCGCCAGCGCGTGCCGGATCTGACGCGGATCCGGCAGACCATTGGCTATCGGCCGGAGTATGGCCTCGAGGATATCCTCCGGGCGGTGATTGCCTGGAAACGCACATCACAAAGTAAGAAGACCTAGTCCGTGTCGCGACCGCCTTGTGTCCATCACTGTACGTCTCTCCCGTATCGCTTCTTTGGACGAACCGCGGAGCTGGCGCTTCTCGATCAGGCGCTCGCCAGCGGAGAGGCCAGCCTGGTTGCGTTGGTCGGCCCCGGTGGTCAAGGCAAGACCGCCATCGTCCAGCACTGGTTGGAGTCGCTGCCAACGGGTCCGGGCCGCGCGGACGGTGTCTTCTTGTGGAGTTTTTACCGAGGTAAAGACGCTGACCTCTGTCTACGGGAGTTGTATGCCTATGCCGCGGGTCTGGGGCGGGCGCCGGATGTCTCGGCGAGCTACTGTGTCGATCAACTGTTGCCAGTGTTGCGTCGAGAACGGTGGGCGCTGGTTCTGGATGGGGCCGAGGTAGCCCAATACGAAACGGGGCCCTGGTTTGGCCGTTTTCTGCATCCGGAGCTGGGAAGGTTGCTCGAGGAGTTGGCCGGAGAGCCGATGCCGGGCGTGGTCGTCCTGACGACGCGCTTTGAGTTACCGCAACTAAAACACCGCCAGCACGCCCGCTTGTTGACCTTGGGCAGCCTCGACGCCACCAGTGCCCGCGGCCTCCTGACCTGTTTGGGTGTGCGGGGCAGCACGGCCGAACTCGACGAGGCCGCGGCGGCGTGCGGTCATCACGCCAAGGCGATCGAGTTGCTGGCCACGTATCTGGCACGCTTCTGCCAGGGCGAGGCCCGATGCCAGCGCGAGTTGCCCGAAATCGCGCCTGTTCTTGGTGCGACTGACGAGGAGAATCGCGTCGCCCGCGTGCTGAGTGCGTACCAGATCCAGTTGTCTCGGGAAGCACAGGACATCCTGGCACTGGCTACGGCATTCCGCGACCCGCCCGGTGAAGGCCGTCTCCTCGAATACCTTGCCAGCGGACCCGTGCGAGTCCTGCTGCATGAGAAATGGAGCCGGGCTTATAGGCCTTTTGCAGATCGGTCGCGGTCGTGGTTGGCCAACCAGGTGCAGGAGCTTGTCGAGTTACGGCTGTTGGAACGCGTTGGCCCAGCAGTGGCAGCGGCGAATCGAGAAGCCGTGCCTTCCGTCCTCGATGCCCATCCACTGGTGCGGCGAGCCTTCGAGCATGTGCTGGGCGCAGAGGGCCGGCGCCACAGTGCCCAGGCACGCGCTGGTTTCCTGCGCGGCCGACCTGGCCGCCGCCGGCCCAAGACCCTGGACGAAGCCCGCGAAGAGGTCGAGCTATTCCACGCCCATTGTGATGCCGGTTTCTGGAACGAAGCCGACAGCACGTTGGTGGCCCTGGACAATCCGAAACACCGCTTCCTGGCACCGGCTCTGGAGCGCGACCTGTTGCTGCGCTTTTTTCCCAACGGGGATTGGCGTCAACCCCCTCTATGGTCCGGATTTGGACGGTACCGCAGTCTCGCGATCTGTTGCGAACTGCTCGGCGGCTACGACGAGGCGCTCGCTGCCTACCGCGAAGTGGACGCGGCTTTGCGTGGCGACGCCTTGTTGGCCGTGGGACGCCTTGAGCCGCTGTTGGCCGTGCCCCACGTCGCCCACCCGTGGGACGCGTTGTGGCAAGCGTACCGTGCGCACGCCCTGTGTTTGGCGGGAAGACAGGCCGAGGCGTTGAACCTGGCCCGAGCTCTCGTGCCGGTGGATGTATACGAATGGCTGCACGTCTTCGAATGCATGCTGCGCACGGGCCAGCTGGCGACACTGGATCTGCGCAGCGTACTCTACCGTCCACCCCAGGCCAACGAACATCGCTGGAGCGAGCTGGCCCGGCAACGGATGCGCGCGGATTATCTGCGTGTCTGTGGTGCGCCGCAGGCGGAGGAACTGTCCGAGCTCTATGCAACGGTCCTCGACGACTACGACCGCAGCGGTCTGCCCCTGGAGCGAGCCTTGACCCGGTTGGGATACGCGACCTGGCTGCTCGCGCGCGGGCAGGTCGACGAAGCCGGCGCGCTCACTGCACAGACTCTTGAGATAGCCAATCGGCATCACTTGCGGGTCCTCGCGGCCGACGCGTGGCACCTGGAAGTGCTGCTGGCCCGCCGGCGCGGGCAGGCCGAACGAAGCGAGCGAGCCGCCCAAGAAGAGGCACGCCTGCGGGCCGCCGCGGGGTATCGCGGCCCAGCACGTTCCTGAGAGAAAACCACTGCCTCCAGAGGAAGTGTGTCGCTCAGGAGGAGTCTCCGCGCCGCCGCCCTTGTCTCCCCCCCCAGTGGGCAGCACAATAGAGGCTGGGTTATGAGCGATCCCTCCTGAGTGGGGACAGCCGAGGACGGACAACGGACGGCGGATTCATGAGCGATGTATTTCGCCTGTTTCTGATCCAGGATGATGACGACCTCGCCCTGCTGATTGCCAAGAGCCTGGAGCGGGCGGGGCATGACGTGACGCGCTGCCGGTCGGCTGCCGATGCCTTCATCGTGTTGGGACACAGCGCCTTCGATCTGGTGCTGCTGGACTATCACTTGCCTGACATGGCCGGCCTGGACTTGCTGACGGGCCTGGCGCACGAAGGCATCACCACGCCAGCACTCATCATGACGGCCAGTGGCGACGAGCAGCTGGCGACGCGCGTCTTGCATGCCGGGGCGCTCGATTACATCGTTCAGGATGCGGAGCTGACCTTTCTCGCCGAGCTGCCCAAACGCGTGCGCGAATCCGTGACGCGCCATCGCTTGCAGAGCTTCAACCGCCTGCTCATCGAAGCCCTGGAGTCGGCGCGCGACGGCATCCTCATCACCGATTTGCAGGGAAGCATCCTGCACGTCAATCGCGCCCTGGAACGGATGACGGGTTACTCCCGTGAGGAGTTGCGTGGTCAGAACCCGCGTATCCTCAAGAGCGAGGTGCATCCGCCTGAGTTGTTCCGCGAACTCTGGCGGACCGTGCTGGGGCGCGGCAGCTGGCAGGGCGAGCTCACCAATCGCCGCAAGGATGGCAGCCTGGTGGATGTGTCGCTCACCGTATCGCCGATCGTGGATGGCCGGGGCCAACTCACGCATTTCGTCGGGATCCAGCGCGATATCAGGGAGCGCAAGCTGCTGGAGCGCCAGCTGGTGCAGGCGCAAAAGATGCAAAGCCTGGGTACCCTGGCCGGCGGTGTTGCTCATGAGTTCAACAACCTGCTGGCCGGCGTCAACGGGTATGCGGCGCTGGCCCTGCGCGAGCCGGGTCTGGCGGAGCCGGTGCGGCAATTCTTGCATTACATTACGGACCTGTCCGAGCGGGCGGCGGCGCTGACACGGCAGATGCTGGCATTCGCCCGCAAGCCGGCCTTGCGGCGCAAGCCGACGCAGATGGAAGATTTGGTGCGCTCCACGGTCGCGCTCGTCCGCCGAACGCTGTGCACCGACGTGCTGCTGGACGTGCAAACCGAGGAAACCTCGGGTGCGGCGCTGGTCGCCCTGGCAGATGCGAACCAGTTGCAACAGGCACTAGTGAACCTCCTGCTCAACGCCCGCGATGCCCTGAGTGAGCCCTCCCCGATCGTGTTGCGCCTTTCTCAGGCGCTCCTGGCAAACGAACAGCCAGCCTTTCCGGCCAATGTGCCGCCTGGGGACTATGTGGTTGTGGAAGTGCTTGATCGCGGTTGTGGCATGAGCCCGGAGGTACTTGCACAGGCTCTCGATCCCTTCTTCACAACCAAAGATGTCGGGCAGGGAACCGGGTTGGGCTTGCCCGTGGTGTTGGGACTCATCCAGGGACACCATGGGTACTTGAGTTTGGCGAGCACTCCAGGCCAGGGCACCTGCGCCAGCATCTACTTGCCGCGGCTGGTCGAGTCCGGAACACGGAGCGTCGAGCGCGCCGGCTTCGAGCTGGGCCAGATCGTCGAACCGGAAACGGTGCGCGGGCGTCACATCCTCGTGGTCGATGATGAGCCCGCGGTTCTCGATGTCGTGCGCCGCTTTCTCGAAATCGCCGGCCACCAGGTCACCTGTGCTGCCGATGGCGGGGAAGCCCTGGCGTTACTTGGCAACGGCCAGTCCGTGGACCTGGTGATTCTCGACCTGATGATGCCCCGCGAGGATGGCGCGAGCATTCTCCGCTACTTGCGCCAACGCCGGCCCCGGCTGCCGGTCCTGCTCTGCACGGGCCTACTCGAGACAGTTGCCGTGCGTGAGCTCGTCGATGCCGGAGCCGTCCGCTTGCTGCGCAAGCCTTTCCGAATGAACGAACTCTGGTATGCCGTCAACCAGGCGCTGAGCACGGAGCCTGCGGAATGAACGAGACCTCCCCGAGACGAATCGCGGACGGCATGGGCTGCGATGTCCCTGGCTCCAAATGGGAACGAAGCGATGTCACGAGCAATCTGGATTCGGATCCCCACGCCGCGCCGCCGGAAGCAATCTCTGCGCCACGGGATGGTGGACGGGCGGCCTCTGCTGTGGGCCTTCGCCGTGCTGGCGGCTTTCTTGATTCCTCGTGCCGGGGCTGACGATTTCCGGGCTGAGAGCCGTCGGCCCAACGTCGTCCTTATCCTGGCCGATGACCTCGGCTACGGCGACCTGGGCTGCTACGGTTGCCTGGACATCAAGACGCCGCACATCGACCGGCTCGCGCAGCAAGGCGTCCGCCTCACGAGCTTCTACGCCAACGGCCCGGAGTGTACTCCCACGCGGACAGCCCTCTTGACGGGGCGTTACCAGCACCGCGTGGGCGGGCTGGAATGCGCTCTGGGGCTGAACAACGTCGGCCGCTACGACGATGCGATCCGCCTCCGCAAGTCGCACGACCTTGGCCTGCCGGTTGCGGAGAGTGCGCTCGCCCGGCTGCTCAAGGGCGCCGGCTATGCCACCGCGATTATCGGCAAATGGCACCTGGGCTACGAGCCGAAGTTCCTACCCAACGAGCACGGCTTCGACTACGCCTTCGGCCCACTCGGGGGCGCCGTGGACTACTTCCACCACTCGGAGCCGGGCGGCGAACCGATGCTCTACCAGAACGGCAAGCCCGTCGACCGCGTGGGCTACCTTACTGACGTCCTCACCGAAGAAGCCATTGCTGTGGTCCGCCGCTGCAAGGACAAGCCGTTCTTTTTGTATCTCCCCTACACGGCCCCACACAGCCCGTTCCAGGGGTCTGAGG
>JBGQLF010000252.1:0-9626 GCA_041499985.1 Gemmataceae bacterium | reverse complement strand
GCCATCGTACCGAAGTGGCGAGCCGAAGCTGATCGGGTTTGCATCTTCTTGACACCGCTCGGGAAACCCGTTATACCAAACCGAAGAGACCGCGCCCCCATCGTCTAGAGGCCTAGGATGTCTGGTTCTCAGCCAGAAGACCGGGGTTCGAGTCCCCGTGGGGGTAGATAGGACAGGAGACCCGCTGAGTTGTCAGCGGGTCTTTTCTTTTGACAGGGCTTCCACTTACGTCGAGACTGTTCGCACCCCCACCACTGTTCAGATTGTCACAAAGCGACAGCACTTGTCCCCGACAGTCAGGATTTGGTGCACCAACGGTGCACCAAACGCTGCCCTCTGTCCCGGTCGCTTGGGACGCTGGAACCGCGTCCCAGGTGGTGGGGTTGCCGTGCAAGGGGAGCAACGGCAGAACGTCGAGGGCGCCATGCACGTCGAGCAGCTTCGTGTCCGTGTAGACGTTCATGGTCAAGTCAATGGTGGAATGCCGCATGGCCGCTTGTGCCGTCCGTGGGAAGACTCCAGCGCAGCTCATCAGAGTGGCGAACGTGGTACGCAAGGCGTGCACGTCGAGGGTCCGACCGCGCTCGTCCCTCTTGGGGATGCCTGCGGCTTTCAGGTCGCGGTTGAGAATCAAGTACAGCTTCTTCGGGACGTTGAACACGGGAGTAGCCAGTGGCAACCGGGCTGGGATAGGCATTCCAAGGCATCTGGCTTCATCCTGGTGGCGTCGGAGCTTGTCGGACAGCCATTGCCGGAGGTCGGCGGCAAGATCGTCTCTAATGGCGATGTAGGAGCCTTGGCGGTTCTTTTCGTCTGCCGCTTTCAACTCGGCGTAGGCATCGGGTCCGTCGAGAGCAAGCTGCCCCACGGTGAGCGAGGTCAATTCACCCTTGCGGAGTCCGCTGAGAACCAAGGTCTTGTAAATCAGCTCTCGTTCCCAGCCGAGTAGCTCCAAGCGCTCGCGGACGTGCGGCTTGACCTTGGCAATCAGCTGGCCCTTCCTCGGTCCGCGGCGGATCGTCAAGGCTTCTACCATCGGCCGGCGACGGGCCTCGCTGAGCAAGCGTACCAATTCAGGTTCAGCCATCGCGCGCCGCGGCCGGCGCGGATCGGTTTTGGTATTCGCTTTGGGGATAGCGCCGAAAGGATTGCTCAAGAGCCGGTCGGTCTCGCAACACCAGTTCGCGAAGGCGACGGCAATTTCGCGGAAGGCGTTCCGGTTGCGGGCAGACATACCTTCGGCGGTTCGTGCGGCCAGCCAGCGCTCCAAGGCTTCACGGCGCAGATCGGCGAGCGAGGAAAAAGGACTCTCCGCGGCAAGCCGGTCCAAGTAGTAACGCGATTCCTTGACCCGCTTCCCGGTCACGCCTTTCGCCTTCAAGTGTTCTTCGTAGGCATCGAAATGCCCGGACAGCGGCGTTGTCTGATGCCTGGAAATCACGTCCTCCGCGCTGCTCATGACGCCGGAACGAATTAACTCGGCCCGACGTTCCAAGGCGGCAAGCTTCTGGCGTGCAGCCGTTTCATCGCGGCAGCCGGTCGGTATGGTCTGCACGATCCCGGCCCCATCCTTGAACTTAGCGACGTAGCATCGCGATTCGGTGCGAATGCGTTCGCTGCCGTCCTTGCCCACGGTCAGGGGTGCGGTGCGGGTCTTCCCCTTCCGAGTCTTCCAGCGAGCGAATCTCCGGCCTTGACGCACGATGATTTCCGCCCCTGCGGGTACGGGCCTTGTGGTCTGCTTCTTGAACACGGTTCCCATGCGTTGCTCCTTTCCTGGTCGGTAGCGGCGTTACCATGCAGGGCAAGGGTTGACGCATTTGTGCCAGCGATCTGCCCCCTTCTTTTCGTGATGTCCCCGAGTGCGAACGCAGGTTTTCCCGCATTTGGGGCATTTCGCATCACACATAAGCGGGTTCGTTGTTGTGTCAGCCGGTTTAGTTTGTGGCACCTTTTCAGCGGCCATCTTCATGGGTCTCCGATTTAGGCTGCGGGAGTGTCTATCATCGCCCTACTCTTGGTTGCTGTCCATCTCCATCCTGAAAACCTTCTGATTTCAAGAGGGGTTCTCTCGGCGCCTGAGGCCGTAAACGATCGGAATGCTGAGTCGCGTTCGCAGAAGCCGTACCGCAGTCGGCGTGCAGCATAGTGGCAACGTCCCCGTAGCTGATCCCACGCCAGCGCTTCGGCGCTCCGGACCCGCCGCGGATTAGCCTTAGCGCTGCCTAACAACCCCGCGGCGGAGGTGGACGTGGGGTGGACGTACCGTCGCAGCCTCAACCCGTGGTCGCACAAGGTCTTACATCGAGAAGTGTAGGGAGTGGAGGTAGAATCCCTATTGTATCCCTTTGCCCCTTCTAATACTACTAAATACGTAGTAATAGTAGTAGTAAATACTTGTGAACTCAAAACTTTAGAAGAAGTACCTACACTACGTGCACCTAATGACATAACCCCACCCCCACCAACAACTTGGGGAGCACGGTAGGTGATTTCCTACGTGCACCCCTACGTCCACCCCCTCCACCCCCAACCCCAGGGGAGCGCTCCCTGGCGCCTGTCCCGCGGTGTCTGCGGTTGCCAGGGAGTGACTGGCCCCGTAACTTCGTTGCCAACCGTTGCCAGCCGGTGCCAGCCGTGGACTGGCCCTATAACTTTTCTTGTCAGCTGGTGCCAGCCGGTGCCAGCCGTGGACTGAGCACAGAGAATCGTTGTCAGCAATGGACTGGCCCTATAACTTTCGTGGACAGCAGTACCGTTTGGCAGCCGTGTTGACAGCAGTGGACTGAGCACTAGGGAATCCTTGTCAGCCGTTGACCATCTCCCCCAGCTTTCTGGCCTGTTTGTTGCGCGGCGCTCGCGTGCCGTGCCAGATGAAACCGTGGCCATGCCCACGGTTCGATTTCCGCAGCTCGCGGATACCGAGACCGTTTAGTTTGCTGCACGCTCGGCTGATCGCCATACGATCGCCGAGCGCTCGGCACATAAGCTCCGCGGCCACGGCGGAGGAAAACCATATGACCTCCTCAGCGGCATCCACTTTGTGGGTCTTCAGCAGCATCAGGAATTCGTCGCGTACTAGATCAGCTTCATACGCATCGTCGTCAACCGCAGCCTGGCGTTCCAGCAACTCCGACACGCACCCAACTGGGTCGCGGACACAACCGAGCACGGCCTGTTCCCACGCCGGCCAGCGCGTCTTGGCCCCCGCGGGTAAGGGCTTCGCCTGGCGCAGCTCGTCGAGGAGTTCACCAATAATTGCCCACCGCTGGCGCTCGATCAGGTCCCGTGTCTCGGCGTCCCAAGTTGGGGTGTAGGCGGGTCGTTTGACTCGCACACAGATGCAGCGTTGGGCCAGGTCGGTCGAAAGACTCGCGCCGTTTAGCGTTATTAACCACGTTAAAAGATTCGGTCTTCTGCCTTCGCCCACGTACATTTTGTGGCCGCTGACTACAGGCGCAGTAATTAAGCCTTCGAGGTCGGCGAGACTGAGCCGGAATGTCTTCACGTTGTCCAGCAAGGCAACACGCACCGACTGGGCATCGGGCGAGAGGAGCCGCTTTTTGACCGCGTCAAAGTCGTCATTGGCCTGTACACTGATGGCACCACCGACCAACCGGACAACCATGTTGGCCAACGTGCTCTTGCCCGTGCCGCGGCCACGGCCGCCCGGCAGATCGTCTTCGTCGGAAGTGATCAACCACGCCGGACGTTGACCGGCGGGACCGCCCCAAACGACGGAGAGAAACAGTGCCTTCAGCAAGTCGCGGTCCACCTCGCTCGCCGGATTGAACCGGTCGAGTAACTGCGGCAACCAGGCACCACCAGTCTGGGGCGCAGGATGCATGTAGAATACGCCGGGCACGGACGGCTCATGCGGATAGGTTTCGATGGCGTCGTACTGCTCAACCTTCTGCTGGAGATGCGCCAGGAACTTAGCCTCACTCACGAACCCCGGCGCATTGTTGACCCAGAAGATACTGTTTCGGTCGGTCATGCCCAACTGCTGGCCGATCCACGCAAACAGCTGAGAGGTATCGACCAACCACAGCGGCTTCTTGTCGTGGTCGGGGGCAAACAGTTGCGAACCGATTCTCTTGGGCCAGCCCTCGGTAAAGGCGTTCAGTTCCGCGGCCATTCGTACACTAGGAAGTGGCACCTTCACTTCCTTCGCATCGTCGCCCGTGCCCTTGATCACAGTCTCACAGTTGGCGAAGGAATGGCCCACAAGCTTGCACCCCTTCGGACGGCTCGGGTCCGGCGGTGCCTGAAGAGCAGCGTCCAGCTTGTGGCGGAGTTCGTCGGCGTCCCAGGGGGGTTGGCAGGTTTGGTTGTATTCGGCCAGCAGCTCCCAAGCGGCGGTCGGATCGCCCACGGCAAAGTCATTGACGATAGTGCGCGCCACCCGATAGGTTTGATCATGCCCGCCTTGTCCAGCGATTGCCGGATCACAGTGGAGCAAATACCGGCGGCAGCGGCCAATACGCACCTGCATTGGCGTTAATTGCCAAGCCAAGTCTGTATCCAAGTGGGGCGCCGCTTCTTGCGTCCCAGGTGGGGGTGGTTTGGGGTTTGGGGGTGGTTTGGTAGTCTTCTTCTTCCGCGGACCGGCCTTCGGCGCTGGACACTTCTCTTTCCAGCCACACGCTTCGGCCAGTTTGAGAACCGCGGTCCACAGGTCTGCCATCGGCAAAACAGCCGGTTCACCAGGCTCAGCCACGGGCTGCCCGTTTGTGTCGTACCATACACGGATTTCGCCGCTTTTATGGTGCGAGGGCGGCACGACTGCATGGCTTCCGGTCCCAAGGAAGTCGATGATACCTTTGCCCGTTACGGCGTGTTTAAGGTGCCGAATCCTGGGTCCGCCGATGCCACCCGCGACATTGGCCGGGGCTGTCATCGTCAGGGAAATGTCCGTGACTCGATACCAGAAATGCGAGCGCGGCTTGCCGGGGCGACCGTCCACCATGCCTGTAGGCGGCAGATACTCAGCGGCGAGCCTGATAGCCTCAGCGCTGTCGAGGTCCACACAGACCAGGTCCTGGCTCAAGCGGCCACAGAGCAGGCCCAAATTGCTGCCGTCCGTATAGTCCTCCGGCGCCTGGCTCTTATGCGTCCACTTCGCCCCCTTGGGACGTTTGTCGCCGGGCCGCAGCCAAACGATGGCGAAGCAGCGCTCCCGTAGTCGTTGGGCCGCTGTGATCATATCAACCATCATGTTCCTCTTGTTCCTAGTGAAGAAAACCCGCTCCCCAGTTGGGAAACGGGTTTTTTTGTGTATGGTCGGAGATACTACGCCACTTCAAAACTCTTGACACGGTTGGCTGCCGTGTTGCCCCGGCGCACCGCCAGCTGCGCCCGGCAGCGGATGCCGGGCGGCAACGGCTTGTCCAACTGCTCTAACGACGTGATGCGAATCTTGGCCAGGTCCCGCTTGGTGAAGGGCATGGCCTTGGGCGTGAACCCGAGGGCGTGCCAGAATAAGCGCCCAGTATACTGGCTCGGCTCATCGACTTCGAGAATCAGCTTGTAGCCGAGCAGGCCGTTCCAATCCCTGAAGTAACCACCGTGCACGATCCGAGCGACATAATCTCCTGCCGGAAGAAGCGGCGGCAACTCACTGGCCGCTTCGGTATGCTCGAACAGCCGTTGCAGCTGTGCACGCTCACCAGGGTGAAGGATGCTTTTCATGTTAACTCCTTTCCGTCAGAGTCCTTGCCGTGTAGGGTGCCCACCAGATTGGAAAGGTTGCTGATGGCGCAGCAAACTCGCTCGACCGCAGCCGCGACCCTCGGCGCGTCCTTTTCGTACTCGGCCACGATGGGTGCAACCTCCTCCGTCCAGGCAACCAATCTGTCGCGTAGGTTGCTTAGGAACGCATAGGTCTCAGCTTCACAGGGCATCTTGCTGAGGGGTTCATAGCGGAACCGACGGATGATGATCCCGGCTGGCGCCGAACCATCATCACAGATCTGATGGGTAGCAGTGACATCGGTAAGGTCCCCAACGTAGGTCAAAACATCCGTGATCGGTGTGTAGCCCCAGCGTTCCTTGTTACTTCTCTCGTACCAAGCACCCAGCTGGTTTGCGATCGGGATAAGGTGCCGCATGGTGAGGCCAATCGCGAAGCGCAATCGTTCTTCCGCCAACGGAGTGGAGGCAACCGCGCGCTGAGGCCGAATGATGGCGGGCGGTACCCGACAGGTCCCGAAGGGTGGTGTCGTACGTGCTTCGCCGCGGGGCGGCAGGTTTCGGTTATGCATGACAAACTCCTTTGTGTTACTTGCGGACAGGTTTACAGCCCTGCGCGACCCATTTTTCTATGTCTTCCCTTCGCCATCGAATTAACCGCCCTAGCCGGATGGGTTGTGGCATCAAGTTACCGTCCCGCATTCTGTTGATGTGGCGCGGCGAGCAATTGCAGTAGGCGGCCAACTCCTCCGTATCGGGCATGGCGGAGAGGCGCCCGGGGAGGAGAGCCACCGGATCGTCAGCGGGCTTGCCAGGTGTATCGGTCATCACTAAAATCCTCTAAAACAACATCTTCAAACGGGGCCAAGGCAACGTGCCTGCCCATCGACCACTCCATTCTGAGGGCTGTTGCGGACGGGGAATTCGTCCGAGGGATTTAATCCGAGACGTGACACTAAAAGACGGGAATTGCTGGGGGAAAACAGGTAGGGACGGCGGCCTCGGACGAATTCATTGCCCTTGACAGGATTCGCCTGACGAATTCGTCCGACCCTTCTTGGCCGCACGGGCGAGCTTGTTCCGGTGCCGGTCGAGGGCGAGTTTCACGTCGCGGATGGATATGTTGAATTGCCTGGCTAGGTTTTCGCACTTGTGCTGACTGCCGCGGAGCAGAAGCGCAGCGTCGTAAATGTCCTTATCCCTTTTCCCGGTTTCGCGGGGCGGTCGGCCACGCTTCGGACGGGGTGGGGCGTCGAGGGCAGCAGAGCCGCGGTCCAATGCCGTAGACACACAAGCCCAGTTATCGAGAAAGCGCTGGCGCACCCATAGAGCTTCCCGTGCGCGGGGCAGACTGGCTTCCCTCGCGCGCACGTCCACCTGGTCTGATCCGGGGTCCACCCAGCTATCGAGGATGCGTACGAGCATATCTACGTCACCCAACATGCCGATGACCCAAGGTGCCGTCAGGGCTTCCACCAACTTACTCCGGGAGGCAAGCGTTTGGATGCGCAGTCGGACTTGATGGAGTTCGTGGAGTTCAGCGAGGCAATCGGCGGCAGGGGTAGCGTCTCGGCATAAGCGGTGAAGCACGTCAGCCACGTCTTCGAGGTCTGCGAGCGCAGCACTCAGCGAGGCGATGGGATCAAGAGACGGAGCATCCGGCATGGTTGTCACCGTAAGGGAGCGGGCGGGGCCAGGCCAGCACGGCGTTACGGTGACAGAACCGCCGCGCCGGCCCAGCCCACTTGGCAATTCGCTTTGCGCAAAAGCGAATCGCCGCCCGACGCCGTTAGCCTACGCAACCGGGTGGGGAAGTGGAAGTGATATCGTCTGCGCTTGCCATCTCAGCCAATGGAGTGTAAGCTCCATCTGTTCACAACGCGACATAGACCTTCCCTGTCAACGGCGCCAGGGGGTCCAGCCCAGAGAAAAGCATGTGCCCCCAAAGCGCCGACCAATGGATCGCTCTATTCTCAAAACGGCTTGGACAAAGCTTGCTACCAAGCTCGCCCCTCGGCTTTGGGCTTCCCCGTGCCTTCGGCATACGGGTTGCGTCTGGGTAGCTACTGGTAGCCAGTTTGAGCATGTTGAATGGGGCAACAGACAGACCCGGCTGAACTGGCATAGGACTTCATGGCCAAACTGCCGCGGCCAGAAGGCAACCAGAGCGTAAGTTAGTGAGAACTAACTTAAAGGACCAAACCCGGTCTAATGGTGCGCGGCTCGCGGTCGATCCCGGAGCTTTTTTGTCCTAGAGACTAAACCCCCATACCCCATACGTATGGCCATAGGTGGATTGGTGCCTGGTTGGCAGCCCATCCACCTATGGCCATACGTATGGATTATGTGTGTCCAGGTTGGGGGAGCAGGGCGACGAGCCGGGCACGGTCTTCCGGCGACAGTCCGAGGAGCGCTGTGGCTAGCGCTTCGAGTGCTGCTGGCGTTAGCTGATTGGCTCTTGCCGGTGCACCTACGGTGCAACCGGAAACTGGACTAGCCGTAACTGGCTTATGCGGCAAGGACTTGGGTTGCGTATCCGTCTGGTTCTCAGCCAGAAGACCGGGGTTCGAGTCCCCGTGGGGGTAGACCGAGGACCCGCTGATGACAGGAGTTGTCAGCGGGTTTTTTGCGTTGACAGGGATTGAAGTAGCGGCCAGCCGGTCGGCACGGACATCTCTCCTACCAGAAGACCCACCATGATCAAGAATGGTCAACCTGGTCTTGCGCTTCACTCCCGATGTTCACCCTGGTAACATGCTGATATGAATGCCGAAGCACTTCGCGAACGGTTGAAAGTCCGGCCGTTCGAGCCGGTCGACGTCGAGCTATCCAGCGGCCAGGTAATCCCCATCAAACATCCGGAAACGGTCCTCGTGTTAAAGAACACCTTGGTTGTCGCCGAGCCGGACACGGATACGGTTCGCTGGGTTTCCCTCATCCACGTGGTTTCCGTCAGGCGGCATCAAACCACTTTGCCCGCTTGACGGGGCGGCATGCGCCAACCCGCACAGGCTTCATACAGAAGACAGGGGTTCGAGTCCCCTTGGCGGTAGACCGATGACCAGAACTGCCAGCTGGATTTCCAAGCAACCGGACCGCTGCGGCGGGGATGCTTGCATCCGAGACAGCCGGATTCCTGTCTGGGTGCTGGTCAACTATCGTCGGTTGGGTGGATCCGACGCGGACCTCCTCCGTGATTATCCGTCCTTGACACCGGCCGACCTGGAAGCCGCCTGGGGGTACTCTGCGGCTCACCCGGAGGAAATTGACCGCGCCATCCGGGAGAACGAAGAAGGCGAAGAGGGACTTGTGGAGTGACCCCGGATGCAGCCCCGGTCGCGTCGGGCAACCGTTCTGTTGTTCCTTCGCAGCCCCGGCTTCCCGGCTTCGTACTGACCGCTTTTCGTTCGCTTCTCGTTTTTTTTCCCTGCTACACTCGATCCCCATCTCGTAGGTCTGCTGAGTTGGCCTTGTGCGGGAAATCCCGATGAACGAAGCCCCCAAGAGCAAGAACGATCCGCTGGCCGCTGCTGGAGCCGAGCACGTGGAGAGCATCTGCCTCCGTTTCCAGGCCGCTTGGCAAGCCGGGCAGCAACCGCGGATCGAAGACCTTGTCGCCGCTGCACCGGAGCTGGAGCGCTTCACGCTGTTGCGCCGGTTGCTCGCCCTGGAGTTTGCCCAGCGCGGTCAACGGGGCGAAACGCTGGTTCTGGAAGAATACTGCCAGCGCTTCCCCGAGGAACGCGCGCTGGTCAACACGGTCTTCCGGGAAGCCGTCGCTTCGGATGGGCTGCGGGCGGAGAAAGAGGATTCGGCACGGCTCTCGGCTGTCGAGACAGACCCGGGGCGAGCCCGTGCGAACACAGCCGATATTCCCGCTCGCCTGGGTCGCTTCCAGATCCGCGCCAAGCTCGGCGCCGGCGGCTTTGGCGTCG
>JBGQLF010000251.1:0-9637 GCA_041499985.1 Gemmataceae bacterium | reverse complement strand
CGTCGGCGCATCCGCTCATCCATGATAGGATTAAGAGAATGGTATTTGTCTTGAACAGTAGTTAAGGTGATGCGACGATTCATCCTGACATCTTATTTGAACATCAAAATTTCGACAAGTTATTTTGGAACAGTTCCTAAGCGGCTTAGCGAGGTGCCGATCAGCTATCTTCGGTGGCTCGACGACGTGCGACCGAGCTGCCTGCGTGCCAGCCAACTGGTCGAGCTGGAAAGACTGTTGCCCAAGCGAGAGAAGCAAGTAGTTGACGGCCCTACGCCAGCGACGATTGCGTCTTGTCCGGCTTTGTCGTCCGCGGCCACCAGACCGGCGAGTCCGAGGATCAGGAGCGCGCCCAGGATCAACGGTGCAGTTCTCATCGTGGCATACCTCCAAGTAAATGAATCCGTTCTCCTCACGAAGCACCTTGTGGCCTACAGCGCCGCCTCTATCTCCGGCTCGATCACCCGCATGGCCTTCCATTTCCCCGTGCGGAACCGTAGGTAGAAGCAGGCGGTCATGGCGAAGATGTGCGCCGTGGCGAACCACCACGCCCAGTTCACGCTGCCCCCGGACCGCACTACCAGGTAAGTCGGCAGCACCATGACCGGCCAGGCCAGGCAGAACGTCGCCAGCGTCACGAACCGCGTGTCTCCCGCTCCCCGCAGGGCGAACGAGAACGTCACGTTTGCGGAATCCACCACCGAATAGGCCGCCACACACACCAGCAACCCCGGCACGATCGCCGCCACGGCCGCGAAGTCTTCCGGATCGCGGCCGCCCTCGAACACCGACACGAGTAGCCCCGGTAGCATGAGGTAGACCGCAGCGACAGTGGACATGTACCCGAACGTCCACTTCAGGCTGGTGTACGCGCTCTTCTCGGCCAGGTCCGGCCGATCCGCCCCGAGCCGCTGCCCGACCAGGATGCAGACGGCCTGTCCTAGCCCCATCATGGGCAGGAAGGCGATCATGTTGAGCCGGACGGTCAAGGTGGTCGCCCCCATCGCCGCCTCGCCAAGGCGGCCGACCATCTGCACGAACACGTTGAACACCAGCACGTCAAGGAACACCTGCGCCCCAGCCGGGCCGCCGTACTTCATCAGCCGGCCGAACAGCTCCCGCTCCGGCCGCCACCCGGACGCGGTGGCGAACTCCTTACGGTAACGCCGCCGTAGCAACAGGCTGACGGCCAGCAGGGCCGAGGTCCACGACCCGGCAACGGTCGCCCAGCCCGCTCCCGCGATCCCCAGCTCCGGGAAGCCCAGGCGTCCGAAGATCAGGACGAGTGCCAGCGCCACGTTCACAGTCGTCCCGAACGCCTCGATGCCGAGGACGGTCCAGGTCTGGCCGCGGCCGGAGAAGAAGCCGTTGACGGCCGCCATGATCAGCATCGGCAGGGCGGCGAACGCTAGGCATCGCAGGTAGACCACCTCCAGGGATTGCAGAGCCGTGCTGTGCCCGCCTGCGGAGATGAGGAGCGGGGCAGCCGGGACGAGCAGGAGCATCAGCAGCCCGGCAAGCACGGCGAAGTGGATGCCCTGCCACACGGCCGGGCCAACGCGGTGCGGGCGGCCGGCCCCGGTGTACTGGGCGACGAAGGTGGAGGTGTAGCCGGCGGTAACCTGGAGAAAGCCGAACAGCAGCCAGAACCACATCACGGCGGGGAAGGAGGCGGCCATCTCGCGCGGGTCGTGCCAGGCCAGAAGGACCGTGTCCACGAACACCTGGACGGTCATGAAGCTCTGGCTGACGATCAGCGGGGCGGCCAGTGCCAGGAGCTCACGGCTGCCGCCGGGGATGTGCGCCTGGGCTGTGCTGGGGGGCGTCTCGGGGACGGGGGATTTGGGCGGTGCGGGGGGAAGTTCGGCAGTATCCGTCCTCTCCATACGGTTCCTCCTCAATGGCTCGGCGCGGATCGTCGGATTCTCGGTAGAGAGCTTCGGGTGGACGAAGGTTCGCGCGTTCTTGTTCTTTCGTAGCATGCTGGCCCAGCGTACCAAAGGGCGTGGTGGCTGGCGACCCCAGTAGCAGGTAGTCCAATGGCCTGGTGGAATCGAGTAGCTCGGCGCGTCGGGTTGCTGTCAACTCGGGTCGCGTTGAGTATAATTCCAGACACCTTTGTGAAGCCGTTTCCAGTAGTCGTCCGGATGGCTTCGAACCAATCGGTTCCCCCGGGAGAGAAGGTTGCCCATGTTCCGACTGCGCGCCCAATCCGTACTGATCAGCTATCTTGTTCTCCTGCTTGCACCACCGGCGTGGAGTGACTCGCCGGCAGCGCAGGCCGAGTCTCGCCGGACCGACTCGTATGGGGATCCGCTGCCCGAGGGCGCACTGGCTCGCCTGGGAACGGTCCGGTTCTTCCAGGGCGGCATCATTCGCTCCATGGCCTATTCTCCTGATGGCCAGATCCTGGCCTCGGCCGGAGATGCCGAGTCCTTGTCTCCCAGTGATGCGGAGAGCCTGCTGCTCTGGGAAGCTGCGAATGGCAAACCGCTCGGCCGATTGGTCGGGCATCGAGGCAGTGTCTACTCCATCGCGTTTGCGCCTGACGGCAAGACCCTGGCCTCGGGCGGCGAGGACGAGATCATCCGCCTCTGGGATATGGCCACACGGAAGGAAGTCCGCTGTCTCGTGGGACATGCCGATCGCGTCGGAGCGGTGGCTTTTTCGCCCGATGGCAAGACCCTGGTCTCGGGAAGCGCGGATCGGACACTCCGTGTGTGGGAGGTAGCCACCGGCAAGGAACTCCGCCGGTTGACGGGGCATCAAGATGAGATCCGTGGACTCGCCTTTTCCCCCGACGGCAAATGTGTGGCCTCCGCGAGCGATGATAAAACGATCCGTCTTTGGGAGGTGGCTATCGGTCAAGAATTGCGCCAGCTGCTGGGCCATCAGGATCGCGTTTTCGCGGTGGCTTTTTCGCCCGATGGCAAGACCCTGGCTTCCGGAGGCTCGGACCAAAGCATTTATCTGTGGGAGGTCGCCACTGGCAAGGTAGTTCACCGTTTGGAAGGACAAGACGGGACAGTCTTCGCGGTGGCCTTTTCGTCTGATGGCAAGATTCTGGCAGCAGGAAATCTGAGAGGAGCGATCCATCTTTGGGACGTAAACATCGCACAAGAGCGCTGCCGCATTCATGGGGTTGCACGCTCTATCTTTAGCGTGGTCTTTGCACCCGATGGCCATACTTTGGCAACGGGGGGTGTGGACCATACGATTCGGCTATGGGAAGTGGCGACCGGCAAGCAGCAGCGGCGACCACTCGCAGCGTTTGCTGGTCGGCCTTGGTCGTCGGTCGTGTTCGCGCCCGATGGCAAGCTCCTGGCTACGGTCGCGGAAGATCAGAGCCTTCGGTTATGGGAAGCGGTCACGGGCCGAGAACTTCGCCAACTCGGAGAGCAGCATGATTGCCTGTGTTCGGCTTACTCGCCCGACGGGAAGCTCGTGGTCTCGGGATGTGACGATGGCACTATCCGCCTTTGGGAACCGGCCACGGGCAAAGAGGTACGCCGGTTCACGGGACAAGGGGAAAGGGCGATTTTAGTAGTAACTTTCTCTCCCGATGGTGGCCTGATCGCTTGCGGGGATATGGCCGGCAAGATCCGATTGTCGGCGACAGCTACCGGGAAGGAGCACCATACGTTTGAACATCCCGACAAGGTTCTCAGGCTCGCCTTCTCGCCAGACGGCAAGACCGTGGCCTCGATAGGATGGCCTAATGGCTCTTCACGCCTCTGGGATCTCGCCACGGGCAAGCTACACCGTTTCTGGCAGCACCATCCAGACTCCAGTATCCAGTGTGTTGCCTTTTCTCCAGATGGCAAGACGTTGGCCGAAGCAGAGTCGGTCAGCGGCATCGTCTGTTTCTGGGAAGTCGCCCGAGGCCAGGAACGGGCCCGGCTAAGCGGGCAGCAAAAAGAGGTCTTATCCGTAGCCTTTTCCCCCGATGGCAAGCTTCTAGCGACCGGCAGTTCCGATCGCAGCGTATGCTTATGGGACGTGACGACGGGGAAAGAATTCCTCCAGTTCCGAGGACACCGCAGCTCAGTGCTCTCCGTCGCGTTCTCTTCAGACGGCCAAATGTTGGCCAGCGGGAGCTTCGATGGCACGGTCCTCATTTGGGATCTGGCGAACCTGAAACAGCCAGCGCAACCACTGCGAAAGCCACTAGCGCAGAAGGAATTGGAAACGTGCTGGACGTCTCTGGCCGGCTCCGATGCTCCCAAGGCCTACCAGGCGATCTGGTCTTTGGTCACGGCTCCGCAGCAAACCGTCCCCTTCTTGCAGCAGCAACTCCAGGCGCCGTCGCCCGTTGATCCAGGGCACATCGCCCAGCTGGTCGGCGACCTCGATAGCGATCGTTTCGCCGTGCGTGAGAAAGCCATGAGCGAGCTGGAGCAGTTGAGCGAGCTGGCCGAGCCGGCTTTGCGGAAGCTACTCGCAGGCCAGCCGTCGCTGGAAGCAAGACGGCGAGCCGAGCAGCTGTTGGAGAAACTGGACGAACCGACCCCCGAGCGGATGCGGGCCGCGCGGTCCATCGAGGTGCTGGAGCAAATCGGCAGTCCACTGTTGGAGACGCTGGCCCAGCAGGAAGCAGAGACGCGGCTCAAGTATGAAGCGCAGGCCGCCCTGAAGCGCCTGGCCAAGCGCCTCTCCCCCCTGCCCTGACTCCCGAGGAACCACAGGAAATTCGGCAAACACAAAGAAGAAGAGAGCACAAGAAGGCAGAACTGGTTTCTCAGCCCTCTCCCGACAGTACGGTCCTGCTTTTCTTCTCTCTCTTCTCCCTCGTGTTCGCCGTGGGATGTTTGGTGGCGTGGGTTTTCTCTTACGACAGGTTGGACGCAGCGGAAGGCCGCGAAGTTCCCGATGCACACATAAAATGTTTAGCCGCGAGCCTGGGGCGAGCGCGAACTCCGCGCTCGCCCGAGGCTCGCGGCTAAACGGTTGCTCCTCTTCGCTTCACGCCTTCCGCACATCCTTGCGCCGCAAGCACCACGCCGTCAACAGCAGCAGCACCGCCATCTGCACCACCAGCGCCGCGCACGCCAGCCCAACGCTGTCGTTGTAATCCATGCGCAAGGGGATATCTTTCGGCAGAGTCGTAGTCCCGCGGTGAAGCGCCCGGTAGCCCCAGTACGCCGGTGACAAGAGCACCGCGGCGAGGTAGAGAATTCCTTCCTTGATGGTCAGGATGCCGCCGCCCAGGATGATCTGCGGAATGAGCACGTACGGCAACAAGGTGTTGGCGCGATCCGAGGTCGTGACGCACGCGGACAGTAGCAGCCCCAGAGCCACGCCGGTCATCGACAACAGCACCAGGACGGCAAACTGTGTCGGGTAATCCAGACAGTAAGCCGGATCCGGCACCGCCTGCCCCGCCTGCCAGTGCAGCCATTCCAGCGCCCCATAAATGACCAGCATCAGCAGCAAGGTCTGGATAGCCGTCATCAGGCTCAGGATCAAAAACTTGCTGGCCAGATACGGTAAGATGCCCAGATTGACGGCGCGTTCCCGGCCGTAGATCGCTTCTTCCTTGACGATTTCCTTGGCGGCGTTGTTGCAGCCGAACCAGAGGATGATGATGACGATCAGAAACTGGAGCATGTAGGTATAACGGGGATTGATAATCAGTCGATCCGGCACGACTGGGCCATCGAGGGCCGGAAGCTCCTGAAGCAAGGCATAGAGGTTGTCGACTTTCTTGGTCACGTCGAGCTCGGCAATCTCTTCCCGATGGTGCTCGTAGGCTTCCTTCGAGACCTGGTTGAAAAGCTGCAAGGCGGCCCGCTCGGAATCATCCAGCTCCCGCGGTGCCAGCACCTTTTCTTGATAGGGTTTATCGACAAAGCCCAACAGGATGAAGCACGCCACAATCGGCGCCTGGAGCAACAGCAAGCTCAGGTTGCGGTAATCTCCCCACAACAGCTCGGCCGAGCGGGCCGTGAGCACGCGGAATTGGTGCCAGAAGGGAGCCCGGGGAGGACACGTCGGTGCGGGGGGAACGGTCTTGGCCGAACGGAGCGACGGCAGAGCCGGCAGCGAGGAACGCAGCGCGCCCAGCAAGCCTTCCGCTGCGCGCGGGTCACTGTCCGGTTTGCGCTCGGCCGTCTCCGCCGACCGGGCGGCCAGCCGTTTGTCCACGAACTCCTGATGAAGCGAACTGGCCGCAAATTCCTTCTCCCACGCCTCCGGTGCTTTCTCTGCCAGGCGATCGTAGACCTCGCTCAGGCGGGGAACGCCAAAGTAAACCGGCGCCTCCTGGGGGGGACCGAAGTAGACCAGCTTGCCTCGCGCCAGGACGAGAATCAGGTTGCAGCGGTCCACATTGTCCACGTTATGCGTGATACAGATGACCGATTTGCCTTCGTCGGCCAGCTGCCGAAACAGGCGCATCATGCGTGCCTCGGTGCCGGCGTCGAGGCCGCTGGTGGCTTCATCGATATAGAGCAGGCAGGGCCGAGCCAGCAATTCGGCGCCGAGGCTGACCCGCTTGATTTGGCCGCCGCTCAGGTTCGCCACCAGCGTGTCGCGGTGTGGTAGCAACTCCATTTGCTGCACGACCTCGTCAATGCGGGCCGCCAGTTCCCCCGGTTCGGTATCGGTCGGCAGGCGTAGCTTGGCCGTGTAGTAGAGCGCTCGGTACACGGTCAGTTGCGTGTGGACGATGTCGCGTTGCGGCACATAGCCGAGCGACTGGCGGAAACTGTCGAAGTGGCGATAGAAATCTTCGCCGTTGGCCAGCACCTGGCCGCCTGTGGCCGGACGGCGACCATTGAGACAGTCCATGAGCGTGCTCTTGCCGGAACCGCTCGGCCCCAGCAGGCTGACAAACTCGCCCGGCTCCACGGCCAGGTTGATGTTGTCCAGCAGCTGGCGCACCTGGCCGCGGCCCAGGGCGATCACTTTCTCCAATTGCCGGGCTTCCAGGCGCAGGCGCTGACTGCTATCGAGCAGGTAGATGACACCGCCAGCCAGGGAAAACAGGAACGGACCGATGCCGACGCGCTCGCGTTCCTGGATCAGGAGCGGCTCGATGAGACGCCGTCCGCCGACCGACACGCCGTTGACGCTCTGGAGATCCCGGAGCCGTAATCCTTCGGGCCGGCGCTCGAGCAGGGCGTGCTGGCGCGACACCATCGGATGGGGTAGGCAGACATCGCAGTGGGGGGAGCGACCAATGACCAGCTGCGTCTTGGAGCCGAAGAGATCCTCGACGGCCAGGGCGCGCGGTAAGCCGACCCCGGAGGGAACCGGTTGGCCGGTCCACTGTACCGTCGCGTCGCTGCCGGGAACCTCAGGGCCGATCGCAGCAAGATCCCGGCCGCACTGCTGGCAGAACTTATGAGCCGCGGCGTTGACGGTGCCGCAGTGAGAGCAGGTGTTCATAACGATGAATGATGAACCATGAAGGATGAATGGGAAAGCGTTTTCTTTCCGTTCATCGTTCCTCATTCATCGTTCCTCGTTTTTTCTTGGAGGATACAACGTGATGCCGGTGACTCTCTCCTCATGGATTTCGAAGCCGATCCCCAGGGAGTCGTAGCGGTAGATCCGGCCCTTTGTGTGGGAGCGTGTGGCTGCTTCGTCTTTGGCTCCAGGCTCGGGGATCGATTTGATATCCGGCGCATCTTCGTTCGTGTAAGCATGCATCACCGTGGCTTCCGCGGCGCCGATCTGTACCTTGCGACCGTTGTTGGTCTTGACGAGGTCCCGGATGACCACGGCCTGGACCAGGTTGTTCCGCAGCAGGACGCACATCTTCTTGTCCCACCACGACAGCACGTCGAGGTCGTCCAGTGCCGCGGCATCGCTGGCAACGTCCTGGGGCCTCAAGACATGGCCGAGCGCTTCCTTGAACTCGCCGGCCCACGGATTGCCATGGCCTTCCTTTTCGGGGGGCTTGCCGATCGTGGCGACCACTACATCCCGGCTGTCGCCGATCGCCATGTCTTGCAAAGTCTCTTTCCGCAACCGAGTGACCACGGCCCACGCGCCCCAGACAATCAGGACCAGCAACGCCGCCACGGCCAGCCCGATCAGAGACCGGCGGCGCCAAAGGGGCACCCCCGTCCGAGCGGGAACATAGTCTACTGTCGTCTCCTGGTTCTGCCGCGCGGCCATCAGCTTGTCCATGGCCCCCGGCGGCAGCAACAAGACGCCGCTGGCTTTGCCCAGTTCTTGCAACTGCAAATAGACCTCGATCGCGTTGGCCGGGCGGTCCCCCGCGCTGGGCCGCAGGCAGCGCTCCAGGAGGTCCTGCAAGGCGGGCGGTACCTCGGGACAGAGTTCACACAAGCGCTTGCCGCTGAGGAACGGCAATTGGCCGGACAGCGCTTCGTGGATCACCATGGCAGCGCTGTACAGGTCGGAGCGGGCATCGACCCGTTCGCCGGCGAGTTGTTCGGGCGACATGTAACGAGGCGTGCCCAGCACCGCTCCAGGCCGGGTCAGCGTTTCGGCGTGGGAGGGTTCATCGCGGCGGTAGATGCGGGCGATGCCGAAATCCAGCACGCGCACATGCAGCCGGACGCCACTCTGATTCAGCAAGAAGATGTTATCCGGCTTGATGTCGCGATGGACGATGCCTTTGTCATGGGCATGGATCAAGGCGAGCAACAGCTGGCCGCTGAGTTGCAGGCCGGCCTTGACCGGCAACGGCCCTTCGCGGTGCAAATGTTCGCGCAACGACGCGCCCTTGAGGTACTCCATGACCAGGAACGGCCCCTGCTCGGTGTCAATTCCGAAATCGTGCACGACCACGATATGCGGATCGGAAAGCTGGCTGGCGATGCGGGCTTCGCGTTGGAAGCGGGCGTCGAATTCCGGTTCGGCGCGCAGCTCGGGGTTGATGAGCTTGACGGCGACTTCGCGCTCCAGGGTGATATCGACGGCGCGGTACACCTTGGCCATGCCCCCGCCGCCCCGCAATTCGACCAGGCGATAGCGGTTGCCCAGGAGCACCGGCAGCTGGAGTTGCAACTTGGAGGGAGGAGTTCCAGTCGGTGTGTGTCCCGCCGCGGCGGCTGCCGTTTCGGTGAGGGGCGTGCCATCATCGGGGCAGAAGCGCGCGCTCGGCTCGAGCTGCTTGCCGCAGGTGGGGCACTGAGGCACGTTCATTCCTCCCAACTACGGTGTAAATCCTTCTGAAGCATCACATAAGTCGGCTCGGTATAGCCCGCGTGGGTGCAGTACTCAACCGGTTGGTAGCCGCGCCGTTCATAGTAAGCCCGCAACGGGGCCAGGGCAATCCGAACGCCCAGCCGGACGCGCCGACAGTGCAATTCTTCCGCCAGCCTCTCGACCGCCTCCAGGAGCCGGCCGCCAATGCCGCGCCCGCGCCAGGATGGCAGCACGGCCAGTCGCGACAGGTACAGGTGATCGCCCTCCGACTCATAGAAGACACAGCCAATCACCTCGCCGCCGGCCTGCGCCAACAGGACGCGCGCCTGGATCATTTTCTGGCGAATGATCTCCGCCGTCTCCAGATGCGCGCCCGAGGGCGGATCGAGCCGTCCCCGGTATTCGTCAAAGGCAGCGTGGACCACAGCGACGATGGTCGCCACATCCGCGTCCATCGCCTGGCGCAGCACGAGTTCGCCCATGTGTGGTCCTTCGGGTTCGCGATCTCAATCTT
>JBGQLF010000250.1:0-9642 GCA_041499985.1 Gemmataceae bacterium | reverse complement strand
CGTTCCTGGTATCATCCCCAGATAGGGACGGAAACACAACCGGCAGCTGCAAAATAAGACTGATGATTACTCGGACAAATTCCTAGGTGCAAGAAGGACCTCCCCAGCGTCAGCCGCAGCCGGGCCTCGATGAGCGGCTGGTCCGAGAAGCTCTTGGCCACGAACGGCAGGGCAGACTCGATGGCCCGACGCACCGTGACCTCGTGGCCTAGGCCTCCCTCCTGCCCCTCGGGCCGTGCGGCGGCGAACACCTGATTCTCGACAAACTCCAGCACCGCCTTGGTCTCCGCCTCCCGCGCCTGCGCCGACTCGGCGGCTGCCAAGGCCGCCGCTTCCGCCCGCGTAGCCCGCACCGCCTGCCAGGTCGCCACCGCCGTGCCTCCCAGCAGCGCCGCCGCCACGGAGGGGTTGCCGTTCGGTGTGCGTGCATTGAGGGTTCGCCACCGCCGTGCCTCCCAGCAGCGCCGCCGCCACCGCCGCCGCCGTCAGCACCGCCGCTCGGTTCCGTTGGGCGAACTTCTTGAGCTTGTAAGCCGTCGAAGGCGGCCGGGCCAGGATCGCCTCGTGGCGCAGGTAACGCTCGATGTCCTCGGCGAAGTTCCCCGGCGTGCCGTACCGCCGGTTGCGGTCCTTATTGAGCGCCTTCAGCACCACCCAGTCCAGGTCGCCGGCCAAGAGCTGCGCCAGCTTCTTGACGTCCATGCCGCGGTTGCCCGCCAGCACCGTGGCCGAGTCCCCCAACGACGACAGCCGGGTGCTTGGCCGCGGTGCCTCCTCCTCGCGGATCAGCCGCTGCATCTCGGCATAGCTCGCTTGTCGCAAACGCTTGCTCTGAAGCGGCGTCGTTCCGGTCAACAGCTCGTAGAGCAGCACGCCCAGCGAGTAGACGTCGCTGCGCGTGTCAATGTCCAGGCCGCTCATCTCCGCCTGCTCGGGGCTCATATACAAGGGCGTCCCGATCATTTGCCCGTAGGCGGTGAACAGCGTCCGCTCGGTCAGCTTCTGCACCGTCGCCTTGGCCACGCCGAAGTCGATCACCTTAACCACCGGCACGCCGTCGTGCAGCGTCACCATGACGTTCGACGGCTTCACGTCGCGGTGGATGACTCCCTTGTGGTGGGCGTGCTGAATGGCGTGGCAGACGTCGAGGAACAGCTTCAGCCGGGCCTCGGGCGCCAGGTGGTTCTTGTCGCAGAACTCGGTGATCGGCACCCCCTTGACCAGCTCCATGACGAAGTAGGGCAGGCCGGACGCGGTGGCCCCGGCCTCGAGCACCCGGGCAATGTTGGGATGGTCCATCAGGGCCAGCGCCTGCCGTTCGGACTCGAAGCGGGCAATGACCTGGGCGGTGTCCATACCCGGCTTGATGATCTTCAGGGCGACCATGCGGCGGACCGGCTGGGTCTGCTCGGCCATGTAGACGACGCCAAAGCCGCCCTCGCCGATCTGCTGGAGCAGCTTGTACGGGCCGATGACCGTGCCGGGGCCTTCGCTGAGCGGCTGGGAAGCGACCAGATCGGCTGGTTCCGCGTCCTCCGGGGCTGGAATGTACGCACCGGTCACCGGTCCCGGGGCAGCCGGTTTGTCCAGGAAACTGCCGATTTCCTGGTGGGCCCGGAGCAGATCGGACACCCGCTGGCGTAGATCCTGATCGCCGGCACAGACCTGCTCCAGGAAGGCGTCCTGCTGCTCGGTCGGCAGCTTGACGGCGGCGATGAAGATCTCCTTGGCGTTCTTGATCGTGGCGTTCATGGTACCCTCGCGTGGTAGGTTCTCACCTTCCAGTGCGACAACGGCCCGGCATTTGTCCGGAAAAATAAAGGATTTTTCCAAAATGCTACTTGCCCTGTTCGCCGCGCACTTCCCGGTGCAGCCAGGCACGCGCGTAAGCCCAGTGCTCGTAAGCCGTTGAGCGTGCGATCCCCACCAGTTGGGCGGCTTCCTCAACCGACAAGCCGGCGTAAAAGCGGAGCTTGACCAGTTGTGCCGCCTCAGGATCCTCGGCTGCCAGCTTGTGGATCGCCTCGTCGATGAGCAAGAGTTCGTCCGGCCCTTGTGGGAGAGCCAGATCGGCATGCTCCAGGTCCAGGCGCTTGCGGTCGCCGCCGTGTTTGAGCCGCTTCTTGCGTCGCGCGTTCTCCACGAGGATGCGCCGCATCGCCTCGGCCGCCGCGGCGAAGAAATGGCCCCGGCTATTCCAGTGGGGATCTCCGCCTTGGCCGACCAGCCGCAAGTAGGCTTCGTGGACCAGGGCGGTGGCCTCGAGCGTCTGCCCCGGCTTCTCGCGGGCCAGCTTCTGAGCGGCCAACTGGCGCAGTTCGTCGTAGACCAGCGGCAGCAACTGGCGGGCTGCCTGCGGATCGCCCTGCTCGATGGCGTTCAAGATGCGGGTGACCTCGCTCATGCGGCCCAGGATACCCGTCGCAAAGATGAGCGGCAAGAACGTGACTCGACCCCAGGAAGTGCTACCCCTAATCGAGTATCTTACTGGCGGAGGCTGAAGAACAGATTCGCACGCCCGAAGGTGCGCTCGACCCGCTCGAGCGCCCAATGGGCGACGGGGGTCGGAGTCTCGGTGTACAATGATCAAGAGCTCCGAACCCTTGAGTTGTCCAGGAGGTGTCTCGATGAGCGGACTTGAAGCACTGCAATCGGTGCAGTTTGTCACCAAGAAAGGGAAGCGTTTTGCGGTCTTGAGCGCCGACGATTGGGAAAGCCTGATCGAATGGCTGGAAACCTTGGAAGACGTTCAGATCGCGCGGCAGGCCTTCGCGGACCTGAAAGCAGCCAAAGGCAACCGAACCCGCGCGGGCTGGTTGGCTTGGGAGACCGTGAAGGGTGAGCTCGAGTGAGCCGGTACAAACTCTTTGTCACACCTACTGCCTGGAGAGAGGTCAAGGGCCTTCCTGGCCAGGTTCGGCAACGAGTGCGGAAGGCGGTGGCAGCCTTGGCGGAGAACCCGCGTCCGCCCAAAAGCAAGGCTCTTCTTGTGCCCGGTCTTCAAGCGGAAGTGCGCCGGCTTCGGCTGGACCGTTGGCGAATTGTCTACGCCATCACCGAAGCCGACGAAGTCGTCGATGTGCTGGCAGTCCGTAAGCGCCCGCCTTATGATTACGGCGACCTGGAAGCGTTGCTCAGGGACTTTCCCTCGGTCTAGCACAGGCCCGAGGCTCTGGCTCTTGGTTGCAGCCACCCAGGCACCGAAATGACATTGCCTCCGATACGGAAAACGAGTAATCCGTTTCCCCTCTGCTCCGCACGTCCGTGCCACGACTTCCCTTCCTCAGAGAACGAGAGGAGACCATGAGCACAATGCTGCCTTTGTGGTCCAGAATGCGAGCTGGGTTGTTCGGCATGATGGCATTTGCTTGCGTCGGGATTTTTGCCACCGGCGCGCGCGGCGATCTCCGCTTCCGTGAGCCGGTAATGGACCTTGGAGAAGTGCGGACAGGTCCGCCAGTGGCCCAGCGCTTCGCCTTCGCCAACCAGGGCACCCACACCATCGAGATCACGGAGCTGCGCGCCAGCTGCGGCTGCCTGACCCCGCACCTCGCCAAGCTGAATTACTCAGCCGGCGAAGAAGGGGTGGTGGAGCTGGAAATCAACACCCTCAGCCAGGCACCCGGACCGCACACCTGGAGTGTCCGGGTCCATTACCGGAGCGAAGGTGTCCACTATGAGACGACACTGCAACTGCGGGCACGGCTGATCTCCGAAGTCGTTGTGCAGCCGGCCGCCCTGATCGTCTACGCGGACCAGGTGGCCAAGCACGAGGTCACGCTGACCGATCTGCGGGCGCGGCCCCTGTCCATCACCGAGGTGCGGGCTAGTTCCCCCAAACTGCGACCGGAGTTAGCGGAGCCGGCACGCGACTCGCAGGGCCACTGCATTCACACGATTCACCTCGACGTTGTGGCCGACTACACTGAGGGCCGACACGATGAGGTGCTCGCCATCTACACGGATGATCCGGATTACCCTGAGTTCAAAATACCGCTCACCATTCTCCAGCGTTCGCCTCAGCGCCTGACTGCCTTACCGGCCGAGGTCACTCTCCGTGCCGCGCAGGGCCAGCCAATTCCTTCACGGATCGTGCTAGTGCGCGACACAGACGATCAAGCCGTGACGGTGGAACAAGTGGTTGCCGACGATCCGGCCATTATCTGCCAGTGGGCGCCAGGCCCCAACACCATGGCGACCGTGAAGATTCGCGTGGATCCAACTCGTGTACCCAGTGGCGGCCTGCACAGTGCCGTTCACGTGCAGATCAGCAAGCCCGTCACGGAAACGATCACGATCCCGGTGACGTGCGAAGTGCACTGAGAAGGAGCCAGCGATCAGTGCTCAGTACTGACCTCTGACTTCTGACCTCTGACCTCAGATCTCCGAGTCGCGGTTGACACTGAAACGCGCTTCGGGCTATAACACGTCGGCTGGAGCGGCTGCCTGGAACAACACCGACCGAGTCACTCCGTTGAAATTCTCTGCCGACGACTACCAAGCTCTGATTCGCGGGCAGAGGCATGGCCTGGGAGCCAGCTTGCAACGAGGCAGTCTCTGGTTGGCGAGTGTGCCCTATGGCGGGGCGATGCGGTTGCGGAATTGGCTCTATGATCACGCTTGGAAGCGGAGCCAGCGTGCTTCGGTTCCCGTCGTGAGCATCGGCAACGTAACCGTGGGAGGGACCGGCAAGACGCCCTGCGTCGAGTATGTGGCTCGCTTTTATCGACGACAAGACCGGCGTGTGGCCATACTCAGTCGGGGCTACGGCAGTGTGGGTGGCCAGAATGACGAGGCCCTGGTATTGGAAGAGAACTTGCCGGACGTGCCGCACTTGCAAGGGGCCGACCGAGTCACGCTGGCCGCGACTGCCGCCCTGGAGTTGGAAAGCGAGGTCTTGGTCCTCGACGATGGTTTCCAGCATCGCCGACTGGCCCGCGACCTCGATCTGGTGCTGCTCGATGCCACCAATCCGTGGGGCTACGGGCATCTCCTGCCGCGCGGTTTGCTGCGCGAACCGCGGACGAGTCTGCGCCGGGCCGGGGGAGTGGTGCTGACACGCTGCGATCAGGTGGACGAGACGACACGGGGCCGGTTACGAGAAGAAGTGAACCGTCTGGCGCCAGGAGTAGCGGTAGCCGAGACGATCCATCGTCCCCTGGACCTGGTCAACGGCGACCAGGTCGCCGCGCCGCTGGAACAGCTCTTCCAGCGTCCGGTCGCAGCCTTTTGCGGCCTGGGTAATCCGGAAGCGTTTCGCCGAACACTGACGACCTTGGGAGCGCGGCTCGAGGCTTTTCGGACGTTTTCGGATCATCACGCCTACACCCGGGAAGATGTGGAAGGGTTGCGGCGTTGGGCACGAGAGCAGACAGCCGGGTGTGTCGTGGTGACGACGCAAAAGGATCTGGTCAAGCTCCGCCTGAGCCAACTGGGCGGTCACGAACTGTGGGCCGTGCGCATCTGCTTGCACGTCGTCTCTGGCCAACAGGAGCTCGACCGCAAATTGTCCTCAGTTCTCAGTCAGTAGTCCGTAGCAGATCCGGTGATCGTTTTCTGCTACGGACTACTGCTGACTACGGACTACAGACTGTGGCCTAAGGATCAAGGATGATGAAACCGTTCGACTTGCAAGGCCTGAGAACCTACGAACTGAAGTCGCGGCCATCCCGGGTCTTCGTGGAAGACCTCGGCCAGCCTGTCGAGGCGGACGCATCGCTCGGCGCCTGGTTCGAGGCGTTGCCTCGGCAACTGGCCGGCAACGCCCTGCGGCGCGTGCGCGATCATCTCTGCCGGGCGCACGAGGAGGGCCGGACGGTCGTGGCAGCGCTCGGGGGCCATGTCATCAAGACGGGCTGCGCTCCGTACTTGATCGACTGGATCCAACGCGGCTTGCTGAACGCGATCGTCCTCAATGGTGCCGCGGCGATTCACGATCTGGAATTGGCGATTGCGGGCAAGACCAGCGAAGACGTGGCCGCCACGTTGGCAACGGGGCAGTTCGGCATGGCTCGCGATACCGCCGATGCCTTTGCCGTGGCCGCCCGCGCCGGGGCCGAGAACGAGATGGGGCTGGGCCGAGCACTGGGCAAATACCTGGAGGAGCTGGGCTGTCTTCATGCCGATTGTAGCCTGGTGCTGGCGGCTTATCGAGCCGAGATCCCGTGCACCATTCACGTCGCCATTGGCACGGACATTGTTCATATGCATCCGCATGTCTCGGGAGCCGCGCTCGGCGAGGCATCCTTGCTCGATTTCCGCCGGTTGTGCAGTGTCGTGGCCACGATGCAACAGGGGGTCTGGCTGAATCTGGGAAGCGCCGTGGTCCTGCCCGAAGTGCTCCTCAAGGCCGTGGCTGTGGTGCGCAACTTCGGCCACAGCCTCGACGGCTTGGTGACGGTCAACGTGGATAAACAGCTTCAATATCGTAGCCAGGTCAATGTGCTCGACCGGCCCGCCGCGGAAGGACTCGAACTGATCGGACATCATGAAATCGTGCTGCCGCTATTGCATGCCGCGGTCGCTTGCAAACGGATGGCCACAGCCTCCAAGGTAACGGCGCAGGCGGCCTGAAGTGGCCACGAGGAAACTCGTGACTTCGAGCCAGAGGAGAGCAGCCCATGTCCGCTGACCTGATTGACCTCGTGCAGCGCCTGGGCCAGCCGCACGTGCTGGTCGTGGGCGATTTGATGCTCGATCGCTATGTCTGGGGCGACGCTGAGCGGATCAGCCAGGAAGCACCCGTGATCCTGCTGCACGCCGACCGGCGCGAGGAGCGTCTCGGTGGTGCCAGTAGCGTCGCCACCATGCTGCGTGCCCTGGGAGCCCGGGTTGCCCTGGCCGGAGTCGTGGGCGCCGATGGTGACGCCGCCCGCATCCGGCAACTGCTCACCGATCTCGACATTCGTCAGGAGGCCGTGCTGACCGACAAGGAGCGCCCCAGCACGGTGAAGGAACGCTTCATCGGCCGGGCCCAGCAGCGCCATCCCCAACAAATGATCCGGGTTGATTATGAGACCCGCGCTCCGATTCGCACGGCTCTCGAAGCCGCACTGTGCCAGGCGATCGCGAACCAGATGCGCAAGGTCGATCTTGTCCTGATAAGCGATTACGACAAAGGCGTCTGCACGCCGGGCCTGCTGGCGGCCACGATTGCCGAGGCGCGTTCGCGCGGTTTGCGTACGCTGGCGGATCCGATCCGGGGCCGGGATTACGCCAAGTACCACGGCTGCTCGGGCATGACGCCGAATCGCCTGGAAGCCGGCTTGGCGACTGGGCGCGTCCTGCACACGACTGCGGAAGCGTTGGAGGCGGCCGGGCAATTGCAACAGCAACTCGACCTGGAAGCCGCGATCATCACGCTCGACAAAGACGGCATGGCCCTGGTGCACCGGGACGGCCGCCGCCAGCTGTTTCCGACTCGTCCGCGGCACGTCTACGACATCACGGGCGCCGGCGACATGGTGATGAGTGTGCTGGGCATGGCCCTGGCAGCCGGAGCCGATTACGATTCGGCCATCCGCCTGGCTAATATCGCGGGCGGGCTCGAAGTGGAGAAAATCGGCGTCGCCACGGTGACGCGCGACGAAATCCTCCGCGACCTGCTCCGCACCACGCCGACTGGCACGCAGAAGCTGCTGGAGCGGCACGCGCTCTGTCACGAAGTGGAGAGCCGGCGCCGGCTTGGGCAGCGGATTGCGTTTACCAATGGCTGCTTCGACGTGCTCCATGCCGGGCACGTCCAGTATCTTCAAGAAGCGCGGGCTCAGGCGGACCTGCTGGTGGTCGGCTTGAATGGCGATGCCAGCGTGCACGCTCTCAAAGGCCAGGGCCGACCGGTCCATTCCGGCGCGGATCGCGCCCTCGTGCTCGCCGGTCTCCAGGCCGTAGACTACCTGACGATCTTCGAGGAGACGACACCGCTGGCACTGATCCAGGCGCTTCGGCCTGATGTGCTTGTGAAGGGAGCCGACTACCGCAAGGACGACGTGGTCGGCGCCGCCTTCGTTGAAGGATACGGCGGCCGGGTGCATCTGGCGCCGCTGCGCGAGGGGTTCTCGACCACGGGCATCTTGCAGCGGTTGGGAGCAGCCTAAACGGAAGAGAGGAGATCGCAAATTGCAGTTCGCAATTTGCAATTGCCGGTTCGATGAAGATCGCTGTCTTCCTTCCAAACTGGATCGGCGACGCCGTCATGGCCACACCCGCATTGCGGGCCTTGCGGCAGCACTTCGCGGATGCTCAGCTCATCGCGATCCTGAGGCCGTACATCGCCGGTGTCCTGGAGGGAGCGCCCTGGTTCGATCATCACTGGGTTCTCGACCGCTGCGGTCCCTGGGCCGAGCGCTGGCCGGCGGTGGCGACACGGCTCCGGCGACAACAGGTAGATCTGGCCGTCCTCTTTCCAAACTCCTTTCGCTCAGCCTGGGTGGCCTGGCTGGGGAATTGCCGGCGCCGTGTCGGCTACGTGCGCTACGGGCGCGGTCCCCTCTTAACCGATCGGTTGCAGCCAGCGCGCGATCCACGAGGGCGGTTGCTCCCCAGCCCAATCCTCGACGCCTATGAGCGCCTGGTCGAAACGGCCGGCTGCCCGCGTCCCTCGAAGCGGTTGGAGCTCTTCACGACCGCAGCCGACGAAACCGCGGCCGACGCGGTCTGGCGCCAGGCCGGCTTCGATCGCAATTCCGAGGTAATTTGCCTTAATCCCGGGGCTGCCTTCGGGGCCGCGAAACACTGGCCGGCGGCCTCGTTTGCCCAGCTGACTCAACAGTTCGTGGACCAGCGGGGTAGCGGCGTGCTCGTACTGTGTGGGCCTGGAGAAGAGGAATTGGCTCGTGAAATTGGGCGCCTGGCCAACCGTCCCAGCGTGCACACGCTGGCCGAGCATCCGCTCTCGCTCGGGCTCACCAAAGCATGTGTGCGCAGGGCGGATTTGCTGGTCACGACAGACTCCGGGCCACGGCATTTCGCGGCTGCGTTTGATCGGCCGGTGGTGACCTTGTTTGGTCCCACGCATATCGCCTGGACCCTCACGTACCACCCCAAGGCGCTGCATCTCCAGAAGAAGGTAGCTTGCGGACCGTGCCAGCTTCGCGTTTGTCCCCTGGATCACCGCTGCATGCGCGGCTTGCCACCTGTGACTGTATTCCACGCTGCGGAAGAACTGCTGGCCAGATTCTCGAACAAGGAATCACCCCAGAGCCGAACCTTCACCGCTCACGAGACCAACCACGATGAAGCCGCCTGATGCGACCCTGGTCGTCCTCTTCGCCGGAGCACTGCTGCTGGGCCTGAGCCTGGTGGCCCGGCGCGGCCGGCGCGGTTTCCTCTTTGTTAATCCAACTTATCTTGAATTCTTGCGCCGTCAGGGACTGATGGAGTGCGAGCATTTCCAGGCATTGCCGATGGTAATAGTCTGTGGTCACCCGGATCGGCATGTCGGCCAGCTGACCCTGGGGAGCGGAGCCGGCGCCCTCCGTGCGTTCTTGAAGCGCGAACATCGGGTTCCGTGGCGTGATCGCCTGGCCAGCGTCTGGGCTGGCTTCGGATGGGTCTCCAAATCCTACCGCGAAGCACTGCTGCTGCTCCGCCTGCACCGGGCCGGGATCGGTTGTCCCGAAGTGATTGCGGCCGGGGAGGATG
>JBGQLF010000249.1:0-9648 GCA_041499985.1 Gemmataceae bacterium | reverse complement strand
CGCCATCGGTGCTATACGACGCGAAGAGGCCGGGGCTGACATTATTGCTATTGGCCGTCATGAACAGGCGGGAAGGATTCGTTGGGTCCACGGCAATCGCCGGTTCGGACTGATTGCCCAAAGCATGCGCGGCATTCACGTTGGCACCGACCGAAAGCGTTGGGGGATCGGCCGCAGAGCCGCTGGACTGCGTGCTAACGCGCGAGCCGTTCATACCCCGGAAGGCACCACCACGGCTCGTGCTGGAGCTCCCCCCCTGGTTGCTACCATTCGCTTGCGTCGTCGGGTTGCCGCCAAACGACCTCCCCTTTGGATTCACTCCCAAGATCGCCAGCCCGCTGACGCTTTCGTTGCCTAGCGCGTCGTCCAGACGCGCACGTACCAGGTAGCCGCCTGCATCCAGACTTCCCAGAGGGATCGTGTTCGTCCCGGCCTGCACCGAGGCCTGGGCGAAATTCTGCTCGCCTGGATCGCTGAAATTACCGTCATGATTGAGATCCACATCGATGGCGACCGTCAAGGCTCCGCTCATCACGGGCGTCGGGTTGACATTCACGGTCAGGGTGGGCGTGCTGGTGCCCTCCAGCCCCGGTGGTTGGATTTTCACCGCGGACAGGGAGGCATCCACATTGATGCCCACGCTATTGCTGACCGCAAAGGCGCCACTTCCTTCCAGGGGGCGGACCGTGATCTGATGAAGTCCCGGATCGGGCAGCTGGCTGAGTTGCACCGACAGGCCGCCCGATGGCGTGATCCGGGCGCGCGTCGTGGCCACACCGTCCACCGCGATAATTACCGGCTCGCCGGGTGCGCCACCGCCTTGCACGAGGAGTGTGTTTGCCGTGAGCGTGGCGTTGTTACTTAGCCGCCCCTGGGGCGTGGCCAGGGTGGAGATCAGGATGGTGTGCGCTGCCTGGGTATTGGTGCGGCCGGACCCCTGGGCGTACTCGTCCGAAGCGGCAATGCTCGCCACGACCTGCTCCAGGGACTGACCCTGGTCCAAGCGCGCCTCCCAAGAAGCCACGCCATCGCCCTCGGCGTCTCGCCGCAGCAGGCCTTGATAGGTGTCCTGAAGGGCCAGGGCACGACCTTCACTACTGCTGACGAGCAGGTACGCCACGGCCTCGCGCGGGGCGCCCGCTTGTAAGACATTGAGCCAGAACGTAAACCCGGTGGCATCGGGAGCTCGGCCGAGTTCCACGCCGTAGACGCCAGTTAGCCATGTTACGGCCGTACCGCCCTGTTGCTGGTAGAACTCTTGCGATCCCAGAATCAGGGCAGTCAACTGTTCCTCGCTCAGTCCGGTCTGCAACCGCGACAGCCAACCCGCCACTTCGCCCGACCCGGGATCCCGCCCGAGTAGGGCCCGGTAATCGGCCCGGATCAGGTTGTCGTGGTATTCATCGCTCTGCGTGAATCCAAGTGCGACTGTCCCGCGGCTTTGTCCCGCATCGAGTGCGGCTGCCCACGACGCCACTTCGGAGGCCTGCGGATTGCGGTGCAACAAGTCATCGTAGAGACGGGTGACAACCGTCAAGGCCGCGGCGCTGACGTTGCCCGTCCCGGTCGCCGGATCAAACGGCAACGGTGTCTCTGGGGGTAGCACTTGGACGGTGTTGTTCGGAGCCATTGTCCCAGGAGTGGAGAGTCCAGCGCCGCCCACTAAGCCTAGCCCGCCTGCTGGCATGGTACGGTCTTCCAGTACCTCCAGCCACACTTTGCGACGTGGCAGGGCCGAGCGCCGCCGTGGAGTGGAACGCGATCGCCAGAAACGCACGAGCGAACGGGGGGACATGCTCCAGACCTCCGAGGTAATACTGTGGGCTAACACGGCCCAGGATGAGGAATCCGAATCTTTTCCACCCGGTCTGCCCTGCCTCGGCGGCCGACTACTCGGCGCGGCACCCTCACGGGGGCAGGACTTTCGCGTCGTGACCAACGATGCCTGGGTGAGAGAAGAACTCAATCAGCAGGTTGAACTTGCTGGAAGGATAGTGGGTAAAATGGTTTGAAGCAAGAAGAAATTAACATTTGGGAAGAATACACAAAGCGCGGAAACCTTCCGGACGATACCGAAGGAAGATCCTGAGAATGGGAGGGGTAGGAATGGAAGCCCGCAGCGCCAGCAGGGGAAGGCTTTCCCTCGCTGGTGCTGCGGGTTCGTGGCAAGACGTTCAACTCGTCGCCAAGGTGGCCCGCGTACGACTTAGCTCTTCAGCAAGGCTTCCAGCAAGGGCTGGATCGCATCGGCCCAGATCCTGTACCCTGCCGGCGAAAGGTGCAAGTAGTCGGGCATGATCTCGGGCGTCAGGTTGCCTTCCTTGTCCAGGAACTTGTCGCCGATGTCCAGGTAGCGAACCTGCCTGCTGTCGTTCAGTGTGGCGATCCGTTGATTGACATTCTGGATCTTCTGTCGCGCTTCTGTGGTCGGCTTGGCTGCCCGCGGGAAGATGCCCAGCAGCAACACTTTGGTCTGCGGAAGCTGCTGCCGAAGGGTGTGGACGATCGTCTGGATGCCATCGGCAATCTGCTCCGCGGAGACGCTGGTCTTGCTAACCTGGCCATCGCGCGAGCCACCTGTGCTACCCATATTGTTGGTGCCAATCATGAGCACCACCACCTTGGGATGAATGCCTTCCAGCTCCTTGCCTTCCGTGATCCGCCACAGCACGTGCTCGGTGCGGTCGCCCCCGATGCCGAAGTTGGCCGCCTTGAGCGGCTCGAAGCGTTCCTGCCAGAGCTCCTTGCCAGCGCCGGACCAGCCCTGGGTGATGGAATCGCCGAGGAACAGGACGTCCACATCGCCCTTCTTGGCGCGTTCCAGGAACGCCTCGTGGCGTTTCACCGAACCGGCATCTTTGCGTTGCAGCGGCACGGCGGCGGGATTAGCGGGCTTTTTCTGATCGTCACCGCGGCTGGCTGTCTGCGGCCAGGCGAGGACAGCAAGACTTAAGAGGACTGCGGCAAGCTGCCAACGGCTTTTGTGCCCAGATGTCATGTCGAACTCCTCGGGAGATAGGGACACGGCCGACCGTGCCCGGGCCCGACCGCGGCCCGACCGCCTCCCCCACGCCGGTGGCGATCCCGCAGTCGTAACGCTACACTGGGGAGTATGCTAACGGCCGTTTTCGGGCGAGTCCACTATCGTCTTGTAGAAAGCGAAGCCTCGTGAGCGGCAAAAAAAGGCAGGCTGGTGACAGCCTGCCTTGAGGAATCGGATCGAAAAGACCTACCTCATCTCAGTCGTTGCCGTCGTGGATCAGCGGCTCCAGCTGCTTGGTGTTGCGCTCGACGGCCAGGACGATGGTGCGTTCTTCGATGCCATCGGCGGAGGTCGCCACGGCCGGGATGATCTGCCGGCTGTCGGGAAGGCTGAAGCGCATCGTAAAAGTGCCATCGGGCCGAAGCTTGACCGGTTCTCCCTGGAGGGTGACGCGAGCGTTCGGCTCGGTCGCGCCGTAGACGATCAATTCGGCATCCAGCTGGAACCAGAACCTGCGTTGCCGGCCGAACAGGAATCCGCCCGAGCCAAAGCTGGTGACCGCCGGCGATCCCAGGGGACGGCGGAGGCGCTCCTCAAAGAGTTGCTTGAGCTCCAAGCTGCTGGCCGTGGGATCATAGCCACCGGACATCGCGTAAATACGGTCAGCCTGTTGCTGGTCAAGATCGGACCAATTTTCATCGATCACATCACTGACGCCGGCACGGGGCGTGTTGACGACGTTGGAGCGGGCCAGGACGTAGAAACGGCCTCGCTTGGACACATAACCGATGTCCACGCGGAAGGCGCGCGGTGGGCTATGAACCTCGATGTACCAATTATTGCAACCACCGTGGATATCGATGTCGCGAACAATCGACTCGGCGGCACTGGTGGTATCTTGATTGCCCACGTCGAGGAGGCGAAGGATCGGTTTGGCGCCGTGCCAATCCTGGCCGAGGGCCGCTTCGGCCCGCTGGACCGCCAGGCGCGTCAATTCCCAGTAGGCATGAAGCCAATACGGATCCCGCACCATCACCACGATCCGGTCCTTACCGTAGCCGGCGGGCAGATCCTTGGGGACCTTGACGGAAAGGTCTCCGGTCGGGACGCCGACTTCATACTTGCTGCGTTCGACTTGCTCCTCGGTGGAAGTGGTCGCCGAGGTATTGCGGGCGGCTGCGGTTTGCGGTTGGGGCCGCACGGTTTTCGATCGTGGACGGCGGTTCAGAGCGGCCAGCGCTTCCACCAGGTCCGGTTTGCGCATCGCTTGCCAACCGTCAATCCCTTTAGTGCGGGCGAGGTCTGCCAACACCTGCTTGGTACAGGCCTGCAACTGCTCACGGGTCATGCGAAAGAACTCCACCAGGACCTGCCCTCCTGAAAGGCAGGCGGTAAACTGGATCTTTGGGAGACATCCATGTTGTCAGTCAACAACTCCCGGACGTCCAGTTCCTGGGAGAATTCAGATCGTCGTTGCGCACCTGGCCGAAAAGGTGGGACTCCTGACCTCGGGGCGCCCGTAGACGAGAGCGAGTGGGTGGGCACCCCATCGTTCTAGGGTTGTTGGCAGGGAGCAAGAAAAAAAGAAGGCAAACCTTCTCCGTGGGGAAAGGCTGCCTCCATTCTTCATAACCGGATCAAGGATCGCAACGGTATTCGCGGCACGGTCGCGCCCCCTGATGTCAATGTATTCAGCATCGGGCGAGTAGGCTAGAACCAGTAAGCTGACACTAGTTCCCGCCGCTGGCTCGATATTACAGGAAGGAGAAATACGTGTCAACCATAAATTCTGGTTCTGTCAAACGTTTCGCAGTGTTGGGTAATTATCTGTACACCAACTTTGCAGGACGGATTTCCAAGTCGTCGGTCTACGAACCAGGGTCAGGGCTTTCCGCTCAGGAGCAGGCGGCGCAGGGCCGGCCGGAGGGATGCCAGAGCCCGGGCCCGATGGCTCAGGGCATGCTTGACCGTGGCACTGAGCTCGCCAAAGGTACGATGATACTCCGGAATCCAGAAGAGCGGGTCGTAGCCGAAGCCTCCGCGGCCACGCAGTTCGGGAAGGATCAGCCCCAAGCAACGTCCCTCCGTCACCTCTCGAATGTGGCCCTCCGAATCGGCTAACGCCGCCGTACAGACGTAGTACGCCGCTCGCTGCTCCGGTGGGAGCGAGGCCACTTCCGACAGGAGACGCGCATTATTGGCACCATCGTCTCCCTGCCGGCCCGCGTAGCGCGCCGAGTACACCCCTGGGCGTCCGTCGAGCGCCGGCACCACCAGTCCGCTATCCTCCCCCAGCACCCACTGCTGGAGGCGGCTGGCCAGCTCGCTTGCCTTCTTCCGGGCGTTGGCCTCAAAGGTCTCACCATCCTCCACGACGTCGGGCACCTCCGGCCAGCGGGTCAGGTCTCCGAACTCGAAGCCGAGATCGCCAAGAATGGCAACAATCTCCTCGCGCTTCTTGCGATTGCGTGTTCCCAGAACCAGCAGCGGCGGCATCGTTGGGATTCTCCGCAGAACGATGAATGATGAACAGAAGAATCCCTGATTCCTCATTCATCGTTCCTCATTCATCGTTCCCACTCTGGCTTCCAATCGGGGGGATTCGGTTGTCCGAACCAATGGCTGAGGTCGTAATACTGCATGTACTCCACCACGACGCCATCTTGATGAACGAAAGCGACGTGGCCGAAGCCTCCTGGGTCAAAGGGGCCGAGCAGGAGTTTCTCCCCCTGGAGGGCGGCTTGCAGGTCTTCCACACGATAGGCGACATGGGGCCAATGCCACAGTTTCCACAGCCCAACCTGATCGGCGGGTACCTTGGGAAACTCCTTGGGGCGAATGTACTCAAGGCGTTGTGGATGGCAGCGCGGGTTGGTTACCCACACCTGACTGAAGGGAACCCAGCTTTCGCCAGCGTGGGGTTCCCGTGTGGGGATGCCGATGTGATCGAACCACCTTTTCATGCACAACTCCTGGAGCGCCCTCCGTGGTGTAGGCGAGCCGCCTGCACCACGGAACTCGTATTCCGTTGTGTGAACCGGGCCGGGGGGGAACTTGGGCTGGGACGGATCCCCGAATGCAGCTAGAATAGTGATTGGTAGTCCCTTCGTCCCAAGAGGTTAGGTGAGGATGCCGATGAGCGCCCCGCAACGGCCCCGGTCCGACGTGATCAAGCCGCCCCGGCGCATGCGCAAGGCCGATCGCAGACGTCAGCTCGTGGCCCAGGCCAAGCAACTTTTTGTGACGTTGGGCTACGAGGATACGACTACGGAGAAGATCGCCGGGGCCGCCGGCGTCTCCGAACCGGTGTTGTACCGCCATTTCGAGAGCAAGAAGGCGCTCTTTCTGGAGGTGCTCCAGGAAATCCGTGAGGCAACCCTCCATCGCTGGCAGACCGAGACGGCTGGCTTGACCGACCCCCTGGCCAAACTGCACGCCATCGCGGACATCTATCTCGGCTCGACGCGCGAACACGTCCTCGAGTTCCGTATCATGCACCGCACCCTGATCGGCACCGACGACGAAGAGATCGCGGCGCTGCTGCGCTCCTTTTACCTGGATAGTGAGGCGTTTCTGGCTCAGGTGATCGCCGAGGGACAGCAGGCGGGTGTTTTCCGCCGGTCGCTGGATCCGCGCGTGGGTGCCTGGGAGCTGATCCGCACGGCCCTGGGCTATACGTTGACGCTGCCCCTGGGCATTCCCCTCTACCAAGAACCCGATTATGTCTCCCGGGCCATTGACTGCCTGTTGCACTGCCTGCTCAAGACAGATGTGTAAACGGGCGAGCCGGGAGCGTCAGTCCTCGGTTCTACGCCGGTTCAATGGTCACCGTCAGACCCCGGACCGCGAACTGTTCCACGTAGAGCTCTGCGCGTTCTCGGTAGGTGATCAGGAGGAGGGAGCAGCCATAGTGGTGCGCCTCCCACATTTTGTGCGTTGCTTCTTCACGGCACAGCCGCGTCACTTCCATGACTGTGCGGACTACAAACATTAGCTCCTGGGCCGCGTCGTTGTGGAGGATTACTTTGTAAGGCGGCGGCAGCTGCCCGCGCGGCTTCTCGCGCGACTGCCATTGCTCGTAGAAGTCCGCGGAAGCACGGAGGAAGATCAGTTGATGGATGCGATCATGGCTCATTGATGTACCCCGTCTTGCGAGCGGATCGAGGAACGGGTCCCTGGAAGTGGGCCCGGGGGTCATCACCCAGCCTCTCCCTTGCAGAATACTGTAGGAACGTCCGCGCTGTCGCCGGGAGTACGGTGCGGAGCGGATGAGAAGATCGCCAGGAAATGGGCCTGTAGCGGTCGTACCGCTTGTGCGGAAAGCTGTGGCCCGATCCTGCGAGGAGACGAGGATCTGCGGGCCGGCCTGTAAGCCGGGTTCTGTTCCGTGCCCGGAGGCACGGTGACGATCATTTATCTAGCCGGCCGGTTACCCGGCCGGTCGAGCGGCCTACCCGAGAGTCTTTACGGGCCGGACCAGCCCTGCTCCCCTATTTGGCCTTGCTCCCGGTGGGGTTTGCCGAGCCAGCCTGTCGCCAGGCTGCTGGTGGGCTCTTACATTAAGGGACCGAAGTCCCCCCACCTTTTCACCCTTACCTTGGTCAGTAGTCAGTAGTCAGTAGTCAGTAGCAGATGGACTGGTGTCTTCTTGCTACTGACTACTGACTACTGACTACTGACCAAGGCGGTATCCTTTCTGTTGCACTTTCCCTATCCTTCTCCAGCCGGCTCCGCGGTCGAGCCGCGTGCGGCTGAATCGGACGGTGGGCGTTACCCACCACCGCGTCCTGTGGAGCCCGGACTTTCCTCTGCCTGTTTCCACCCCCGGCCTGCTCACGCAGGCGGGCGCTTCCGCAGGCAGCGACCGTCCAGCCGGCTCGCAGATCCGTCTCCTCTCTATTAGATACGGTACCAGGCCTACACGGTTCGGACCATTGCCGGAAATCAAGTTGGTTTACGCAGCAATGGGGACAAGGCGCTGGCCTGGTGATCCGTGAGCAGCTACCGGCGGGCCTTGCTGCCACGGGGGACCCAGTCCTAGAATGAACACCTTAAGTCGTGAGCCGACCGCCGCGGGATATAAACATGGCGATCAACACCATCGCGTGGGAAGAGATACCCCCGGCGGCCTGCCGCGGGGGAGCGGTGGCCATCGGGAACTTTGATGGCGTCCATCGCGGCCATGTTGCACTCCTGGCCGAGCTGCGCCAACAGGCCAAGCTGTGCCGCGGACCCGCCGTGGCGCTCACCTTCGACCCGCATCCCCTTCAACTGCTCCGACCCGAGCAGTTTCAGCCAACGCTGACTACCACTCATGGCCGCGCCCAACTCTTGCTGGCAAACGGAGCGGAGAGCGTACTCATCCTCAAGACCGAGCCCGCACTCTTGCAACTGACCGCTGAGGCCTTCTTTGAGCAGGTCGTTCGACAACACCTGGCGGCGCGGGTCCTGGTTGAGGGGGTTAATTTCGGCTTTGGCCGGAATCGCGAGGGAACGGTCGAGACGTTGGCTCAGCTGTGTCGCGCCGCGGGAGTGGTCCTGGTTGTGGTTCCGCCCTGGCAGCTCGACGGAGCTCCCGTTTCGAGCAGCCGCGTTCGGCAGGCGCTGCTCGGCGGCATCGTCCGCGACGCTGCGAATCTCCTCGGCCGGCCCTATTCGCTGCGCGGGCTCGTTGGCCGCGGACAGAGGCGGGGACAGGCGCTCGGGTTTCCGACCGCTAACCTGGAACAGCTCGAGACGTTAGTGCCGGGAAATGGCGTTTATGCAGTGCGCGTCGACCTAGGTCGTGAAGGCTTCTGGGCCGGCGCCGCAAACATCGGTCCGAACCCCACCTTTGCGGAACACGCGCGCAAGGTCGAGGTACACCTGATCGACTACCACGGCGACCTGTACGGCCAGATGTTGAGTGTGGAGTTCCTGGAGCGCCTTCGCGAGACTCGGCCGTTCGCCAGCGCCGCGTTGCTGGTCGAGCAATTGCACAAGGACGTGGAGCAGGCACGCCGGTTCGCGCAAGCTCCACGCTGAACCCAGGGGGTTGTCATGCCGGTATCCCCAGAGGATGGCGACTTGAAGCAGCGAGTGGCTCGCGTCTTGGCTGAAGAAGTCGGGCCCGCTCTACACATGGATGGAGCGGACATTGAATTGGTCGACCTGGTGGACGGTGTGGCACGGGTGCGCCTGCTGGGAACTTGTGCCGGTTGTCCCAGTACCATCCTGGCCGTGCTGATGGGGATCGAGCACGAGCTGCGGCAGCGCATCCCGGAGGTCGAGTATCTGGAGGCCGTCCCCTGAAGGGCGAGCCTACTCTGTTTGCCTCGATGACAACGCGCTTGCATCTCCGCGTCTCCGTCATACAATCGCAGACACTTCCCTCTCTCTCCGAGGACGCAGCGCATGCTCTGGGCCGTCTACGTACAGAATCTGAATCCGCTCAACAATTCGATCCTCTCGACCCTATTCGCCGCCCTGCCTGTGCTCGTCTTGTTTTGGCTGCTGGTGCCACGGCGCTGGTTGGCCCCCAAGGCCGGGGCCGGCGGAGCGATCGCGGCCTGGATCATCGCGGTTCTGGTCTACCAGATGCCGGTCGGCATGGCGACGATGGCTTTCGTCCACGGTGCTGCCTTCGGCCTGCTGCCCGTCGGCTGGACCATCTTCAACGCCATGCT
>JBGQLF010000248.1:0-9672 GCA_041499985.1 Gemmataceae bacterium | reverse complement strand
AGGAGATACCGCATGCATCCTCCCGGAGGAGGCCAGAAGATTTCGCTGCCGGCTGTGAAATACGTGGTCGCAGTGGCCAGCGGCAAAGGGGGAGTCGGCAAATCGACCGTGGCCGCCAACCTGGCCCTGGCCCTGCACTTGCAAGGCCATCGCGTCGGTCTCATGGACGCCGATATCTACGGACCCAGCGTTCCGATCATGATGAACGCGCAGGGCATCGATCCGCAGACGACGCCGTTTCCGCTCGAGCGCTACGGCATCAAGCTGATGTCGATAGGCTTCATCGTGCCGCCCACGCAAGCCGTCATCTGGCGCGGGCCCATGGTCCACAAGGCGGTCACCGATTTCTTGACGCGCATCGACTGGGGCGAGCTGGAGTACCTGGTCATCGACCTGCCTCCCGGCACCGGCGATGCCCAGCTGACTCTGACGCAGACCGCACCGCTCTCCGGCGCGGTCATTGTCACCACCCCGCAGGAAGTCAGCCTGCTGGACGCACGCAAGGGGCTAGAGATGTTCCGGCAGGTGCGCGTGCCGGTGCTGGGCATCGTCGAGAACATGAGTTACTTCATCGGCGACGACGGCAAACGCTACGAGATTTTCCGGCACGGCGGCGGCAAGAAGCTCGCTGCCGACGCCGGGGTGGAGTTCCTGGGTGAGATTCCCATCGACCCGCGCGTGGCAGAGTGTGGCGATATGGGTGATCCCATCGTGCACAAGTATCCCGATTCACCGGTGGCCAAGGCGTACGTGGCGCTGGCGCGGACCGTCACCCAGCAGTTCGAGAAGGCGGCCCGGATGCCGGACTTGCCGAGCTTGGAGATCTAGATCGAAGACCATTCTTCGTTTAGCCGCGAGCCTCGGGCGAGCGCGCTGGCCACGCTCGCCCGAGGCTCGCGGCTAAACGAAGCACACTTTCGAACTAGACAAATGTTTCGCAACTGACCTTTTCACGTCTGGCTCCATGTGCTCTAATCCCACCGTTTTCAGCCCATTCCCGGGTGGCCACCCACGGAACGTTGGGCCCGATTCCGAATCCTCGCATCTGAACACGAAAGGATGGAGATGGTGATGCTACGCATGCTCTTGGGTGGGATGTTGCTCGGTACGCTGTTCGTGCTTGTTGGCAGCCCGGCCTGGTCGCAGGACCAGGCGAAGAAAGGCGACAGCAAGGCCAATGCCGAGATGGAGGCCTATATGAAGGCCGGCACGCCCGGCCCGCAGCACAAGCAGCTGGATGCCCTGGCGGGCAGCTGGACCTACACGATGAAGATGTGGATGGATCCCAATCAAAAGACGCCGACGGAATCGAGCGGCACCGGCGAACGCCGCTGGATTCTCGGGGGCCGATTCCTTCAGGAGGATTATCACGGCCAATTCTTCGGCCAGCCGTTCACCGGCTTCGGCATCACGGGCTATGACAACATCCAGAAGAAATTCACCGCGATGTGGATCGATTCGATGACCACCGCCATCGCGACCAGCCTGGGTACCGCCGACGCTTCCGGTAACGTGATCACTTTCCTCAGCGAACAGCTCGATCCGGCGACGGCAAAACCGATCAAGGGCCGGGATGTCGTGCGCATAGCCGACAACAACCATCACAGCATGGAGATGTTCAAGGTCGGACCGGACGGCAAAGAATTCAAAGTGATGGAGCTCCAGTTCACACGGAAAGCCAAAGCCAACTAGCGAGCGGAAATATCCCGCGAGCCTACGCACGGTGGCTCCTAGGCTCGCGGGACTTTTCTTCACGTCATTTCTTACCCACCAGTTCCAGCGCCTCGCGTACAATGTCACCCACCGTCAGTCCATACTTGGCCAGCAGTCCTTCCGACGTGCCCGATTCGGCGAAGGTGTCACGCAGGCCGATGAAGCGCATCGGTACCGGATGCTGCCGTGCCGCGGACATCGCCACGACACTGCCCAGGCCGCCATGCAGCAAGTGTTCCTCGGCCACGACGATCCGCCCCGTCTCACGAGCCGCTGCCAGAACCGCCGCGTCATCCAGCGGCTTGACCGTGTGCATGTCCAGCACGCGGGCCTGCATGCCCTGTCCCGCCAGCCGGTCCGCTGCCTCCAGTGCCGCCGACACCATCAGGCCATTGGCGATGATCGTCAGGTCTTTGCCATCGCGGAGTTGGTTCGCTTTGCCGAGCTTGAAGGGCGCTCCGTTGGTGTACACCAGCGGCACGTTGGGCCGGCCGGCGCGCAAGTACGCCGGCGTCTGGATCCGCGCCAGGGCCGCGACCGCTTCGTGCATGGAGGGTTCATCGGCTGGCACGACCACGGTGAACTGCGGCAGCGAGCAAGCCAGCGACACATCCTCGATGCCCATCTGGGACGGCCCATCTTCGCCGATACTGATGCCGGCGTGCGTGCCGACGACTTTGACATCGAGCGCGGGAAACGCCACCGACATGCGAAGCTGATCGTATGCATTGCACATCACGAAGCAGGCGAAGCTGGCCAGCCAGGCGCGTTTGCCGGAAGCGGCCATGCCCGCCGCGACGCTGACCAGGTTGGATTCGGCGATGCCGACGTTGAAGAAGCGCTGCGGAAACTTCTTGGCGAAGTGCTCCGTCCGCGTGGAATTGTGCACGTCGCCGTCGAGCACGACGACATCGGGGAACTCTTCACCAAGCTTGGCCAGGGCCAAACCAAAGGCTTCCCGGGTGGATTTACCTAATTTCATGGCCAGAGCATCCTTTAATCTCTCGCAAAGGCGCCAAGGGCGCCAAGGAAGCAGAATGGGGTTTCCTCTTGGCGTTCTTGGCGCCTTTGCGAGAGATATTTAACTGCCAATCTCCTGCAACGCCCGCGCCGCTTCCTCAGCCGTCAACGGTTTGCCATGATGATTCGGATCGCTGCTGAGAATCTTCTGGATCGGATAGCCTTTGACGGTCCGAGCCACGATCGCACTCGGCCGGCCTTTGGTCTGCGCCGCCTTGTGGAACGCCGCCAGCACTTCCTTCAGATCATGGCCGTTGATCTCCTGCGCGAACCAGCCGAACGCTTCCCAGCGCGGCACCAACGGCCGCAGGTCCAGCACCTCGGCAGTCGAGCCGGTCTGCTGGTAGCCGTTCTGATCCACGATCGCCACCAGGTTGTCGAGCCGATACTTGTGAGCCGACATGGCCGCTTCCCACACCTGCCCCTCGTCCAATTCGCCGTCCCCGAGCAGCACATAGACGCGCGCGTCGTGGCCGTCGAGGCGCGTCGCCAGGGCATGGCCGATGCCGAGCGATAGCCCCTGGCCCAGCGAACCCGTGGAAGCTTCGACGCCGGGCAGGCGGCGCATGTTCGGATGGCCTTCGAGTGGGCTGCCGAGTTTGCGCAGCGACGGCAACAGCTCGGGAGAGAAGTAGCCAGCTTCGGCAAGGACAGCGTAGAGCAACGGGGAGGCATGGCCTTTGCTGAGGATGAAGCGATCGCGCTGGGGCCAGTGCGGATTTTTCGGATCGTAGCGCAACAAGCCGCCGAAATACAGAGCCACCGCGATCTCCACGCCGGAGAGCGAACTGGTCGGATGGCCGGAGCCCGCGGTGGTTGTGCTGGTGATGATCTCCTTGCGGATGGTTCGGGCCCTGGCTTGCAGATCCGTCAGTGCGCGGGGCTGGCTAACTGCTGGCACGGTGGGTTCTCCTAACCGGTGGTCTCGTCTGCGTCCATGGTGGGAGCGCGGACATCGATGTTGAGGATACCGCGCCGGGCCCCGTGACGGAAAGATCCCGAGCAATTTTTTCTCGGGAATCCCGTACCGGCTCAGCCGTGCTCCCGTGCGGGTTGCGGTCAGTGGGCCGGCCGAGGGACCTTGCTGGCCTCCGGCGGTGCGGTCCAAGCTGCCTTACTGGGCTGGCCAGCACGCTCGGGCATGGAGCACCTCGGAGACGCGAGGATGGGCCCGGAGAGAAAGGTCCACATGGTGATGAGAGCAACGCAGCGGAACTGCATAGTCCGCGACTCCTGTGATGGCGACGAGGTCAGTGGGTCGCATGTCGGACCGCTCCTGGGGATTTCACTTTGCACAAATTGGGCCAAGAACCAAGAATTCCATCGCGAGCGCGAGCGGCAGCGGCCGTCGCAAAGTATGAGTCGGCTACATATCCTTGTATGTAAAGGTGTTGGGATGTTCGCCGGCTACCCGCAGGCGCGGCAAAGATTCTCTTCAGGCTAAAGCGGCGCCGGGCTGCCCACTCTGCGGTGCTAACGGCAGGCAACTTTTTGTAAAGGCGCGTTCACGAAACGGAACAACGCCGGCCAGCGGGAGAGCCGTGGCCCCGCTGGGCGCGCAAGCAAAAACCCGCGCCGGGTCGGACGCGGGTCGGGGGAAAGGAAGTAACCTTGGTGGGCTGGGTGGCGGCGGGTCGGTTGCGGGGTCCACCCAGCAGGAAGCCGAGCTCTGCTACTTGGTCGGATCTTGCAACTACTCGGTGCCGTTGGCGGGTTGGACCGAGTAGTCGCGGTGGTTCGGTCGGGAACCAGGCGTTGCCCGAGTCCGTGAGGAGGGCGTGCTTTTGGCAAGCATCCAGCCCACGGACCCGGGCGACCACCACGCCTGCTCGGGGTATCCCCGAGCCTCTTCTGTTCCAGCCCCGATTGCGATTCGTGGATGCAACCTTCGAGGCAGGTAGTGCGAAAGAGAGCAAGCGCTGTGCCAAAGACACTTTTTTGTCCTCAAACCTCTTTAACAGCAGACGGCACAAGCACTTACTGGCAATCCGGCAGTCTTGCTCCGGTGACCACCTACTGCCGTTTTCCTGCAATTGTTACAAACGTCGCCTGTGGAAAGGTAAAAACTCAGAAGACAGAGGACAGAAAGAAGAGTCAGATGCCAATACTTGGTACTCCGACCCCTGGCCCGTTCTCTGTCCGCTGTCTTCTGTCCGCTGTCTTCTGTCCTCTGTCCTCTACTGCATTAGGATGACGCGCACGTCCATGACATTGGTCTGGGTCAGCCCGGTTTGGACGAGGTCGCCGGTGGCGGCGAAGAAGGAATAGGCGTCGTTGCGGGCCAGGAACGCGGCCGGTGCCAGGCCCAGGCTTTCCGCCTTGGACCAGGTTTGTTCGTCGGCTACGGCTCCAGCCGCGTCGGTGGGGCCATCTTCGCCATCGGTGCCGCCGCTGAGCACGACAACCTGGCGCAGTCCCTCGGGTCCCAGGTGGAGCGCCGCGGCGAGCACAAACTCCTGGTTGCGACCGCCGCGGCCGTGGTCGTCGACCAGAGTGACGGTCGTTTCGCCGCCCGAGAGGAGACAGACCGGTGGCGTTAACGGCTGACCGTGGGCACGGATGCTGCGGACGAGGCCCGCGAAGACGGTAGCTACCTGGCAGGTTTCGCCTTCGATATACGAACCGAGGTTGAGAACGCGGTAGCCAAGGGCCTCGGCCTGGACCTGCGCGGCGGCCAGGGATTTGGCGTTGTTGCCGATGACGTAGTTGTGCACGTGGGCGGGGAGGACCTTGAGCGTCTCCGGCACCTGCCCGGCTCGTCCGCGCTCCAGATGCTGAAGGATGGCCGATGGCACGCGCGGCAGGAGGCGATATTTCTCGAGCACGGCCAGGGCGTCGGCGAAGGTGGTGGGATCGGCAGCGGTGGGACCGGAGGCGATGACATCGAGCGGATCCCCGATCACGTCGGAGATGATCAGGCTGAACAGCGCCCGGCCGGAGAACGCCTGGGCCAGTCGGCCGCCCTTGCTGCGTGAGAGGTGTTTGCGGACGGCGTTCATCTCATTGATGGTGGCCCCGCAGGCATGCAAGAGCTGGGTCACCTGCTGTTTGTCGGCGAGCGTGATGGGCTCAGCCGGGGCGGGCAAGAGTGCCGAGCCGCCGCCGGAGAGGAGGCACAGAGCGATAGCGTCGGGACCGGCGCCGGCGACGAGGTCGAGGATCTGGCGCGTACCGGCGACGCCTTCCGCCGTGGGTTGGTTGGTGCCGGCGGGACGGGCGGCATGTAGGCGGATGGCCCGCAGCGGGCGCACACTCTCGGCGGGAACGTTAACGACGCCTTCGACGCAGTCCAGATGCTGGGCGAGGGCTTCCTCGACACCTTCGCTCATGGCGGCCCCGGCCTTGCCGGCGCCGACAACGAGAATGCGGCGAGCGCCGGCGACGGCGCCATGGAGCGGCAGCGTCGCGTCAGCGAACGTGGCGCGGAGGAGGTCTTGTGGCCGGGCAGCATCGACGGCGGCTTGCCAGATGGCACGGGCATGCCGGCGCCGAGCAGAGGACGATGCGGACACGCTGTGGTCTCCTGGATCCATGGCGAGGGGACTCCGCGAACCCTACGGATGTTGTAGCCATCTTATCGCCGGACACGGGATCACCCAGGAGGCTGCTTGATTCAAAGGTCCTGGCACGCTTCCGCCAGAGCGGCGCAGGCGGCCTGTTCGCCCTCGTACAGGACCTGGATGCGTCCGTGCAACTGTGCCCGCAGTTCGGCGCACGCGCTGTCGCTCAAGGGAAACGAAGTCCGGATCGATTGCTCCAGGTCGCTCAGTTGCTTCCAGCAATCCCGGACCGCCTCGGTCGCCGTGGCGGCGCCGCTGTGGGTCAGCTCCACCTTCTGCGCGTGCAGTTCCTTGGCCTGTCGCAGTTCGGGTACGTCGCCCGGCAAGGCGGCCTCGGCCAACTCGCTCCAGCCTCGGCCCAGCTCCGCGTAGCGCTGGGCCAGGGAACGCAGGGAAGGCTTCCCCAGCGCCTCCGCGGCTTCCGCCAGGAAGTCGGCGAACAAGGGCCGGCACAGGCCGCCGCCGGTCCCATAGTGTTCGATGAAGGTGTAGATCGCGGCCAGCCCGTTCCAGAAGCGTTTGCCCGGCGTGAAGAGGCGCTCCCAGGACTCCTTGTCCTTGGAGCCGGGCTGCATCCGTGCCGCCCAGACGCGGAAGGCGTCGAGCGTGAAGTTTTTCATTTTGGCCTTGGCCCCGGTCAGGCCCTCATGGCAGTGGCGCAAGCCCTCGCCAACCAGAGGAACCAGATCGGGACTCTCCTTGGCCGGCGGCACCGAGAGGAGCCGATGCTTCTGCTTCTTGATGCGGGCGCGGGCCTGGGTCAGGTCCGCTCGGCGGATGGCAATAGGCTCGTCGGCCAGGTCGCCGATGAGGGCGCTGTCCGCGTCGGCCCGGTAGACCGTCACGACGTGGTAGCCGCCGCCACTGCACCAGACCGGCATGGCACGGTGCGGCAAATGAGCCAGGTCCACCCAGGCGATGCAGGGCCCCTCGGCCAGGGTGTCGATCAGGGACCCTTCGGCGGCCTTGGTCCCGGCGCTTTCGCGAAGGGTGGGCGTGAGGCCACAGCGCGTGCAGGCTGCCTGCAAATAGGCCACGTCATCTTGCCAGAGGTGCCGGCCGGCGATGAAGAAGCTGGCGAAGTCGGCCGCTTCGTAGACGAAGGAGAACATCCCGGCCCCGATGCCGCCGGCGATGCCGAACAGCAGCGCCTCGGAGAACGGCTCGCCGGTGTGCGGGGCGCGGACGCCGGCGTGGGCCAGCAGGACGCGCAAGGCGGTTGTAGCCGGGACATTGCCGGCAAAGTGCCAGCGCGTGGCCGGATCGGACGCCGGCTGCGGGGCGGCACGCAGCACCTGCCGGCGGGCGGTGGCGTAGCTTTCGCCGGTCTTCTGCATGCGCGCGCGAACGAGTTGTTTGAAGTGTTTGTGAGCCGTCATCGTGGATTGCCTTTCCAGTTTGGGAGGCACCGGCCCACGCACCCGCGCTCCCCAAACGGAGCAGCCGAACCACGAAAAGCCACGATGGCGCTCGAGGATAGGAATCCCCTTTACCCCCGCACGAGCCGGGCCGCGTGGGTGCCGGTCTGGAGGTCAGGCGGGAGCACCGCCAAGCATTCCCTTGTACCGGCGGTCGGAGGCGTTCGCAAGAAGGAAATCGGGCCGGCCGAGGCGGGCCTCGCGCGAGAGCGGCCGAGGCACCCCAGCACCAGGGCTATCCCGAGATCTCCCAGGGTGGGACGCGATCGTTGCGCGCTGCGCGCAACGATCGTGAAGATAAAAAGCTCTTATTCCAGAATGAGTTGCGTGCACGGAGGCCCGATCGTTGCGCGCGTTGCGCACAAGAGGCTATTTTCCGCCGGGCGGCCCTTTGCGCGCAACGATCCGCATTGCGTCTGGAGAAGCGCTTCGCTCCAAAGGTCTGGTTGGCCTCCGCGAGCCTTACGGAGGTTGCTGGCCAGCGTATTGCCGGAAGCGGAGCCACCTGGAAGGAGGATGCTTGCCAAAGGCGGACTGCGTAGGGAGGCTCGACTGAAGGAGGGCAACGGATTTTGGAGCGGATCGGCTTGTCACTGCCAGGGTTACGGAGATGCGTTGCGGCGTTGCCCCCTGGGGGGGGTGTCAACGAAATCGCGGACCAACGCAACGCAATGCAATGAATCTGGCGACTGGGACACTTGGGGGCGTCGGCTGGCTGGCAGCCCTACGACCCATTTCCCCAGCGGGCAGAGGGCCGACAGGTCGACGACGTTCGCGAGAAGAACTTGGGCTACGACCTCATAGCCTCAACCTCAACTTCGGCGAGTTGCGGCTGATCGACGTCAAGGGCACGGCAACCTATACGGTAGTGTGCTGCTCACGCCCAACGAGCGGCGCGTGGCCGAGAACCGCCGCAGCGGCTCCACACCCCCGCGCCTGGGCGAGCCGATCAAGGACCCGGCCCGTTTGCAGTGGACCGAAGTGGCCAAGCCTGCGCATGACCACATCGACACGCAGGGTCTGCGGTAGGAGCAAGCAGCGGTTGCTTTCGCGCGTACCTGGCGAGATACTGAAAGGACGATTCGTTTCCCGACTATCCGCTCCCCATCCGACTTGCCGCAACACTACGGGTGGGGTTCATTCTTGGGGAGGGGCGCGTGACAGGCTCGACCAAACAACGCTGTCGCAAGACCGGGCGCCCGGACAAGCAAATCCTGGCCGACATTGTTCGCCGTGTCGTCGAGGCCGCGCAGCCGGACAAGATCATCCTGTTTGGCTCGGCGGCGCGGGGCGAAATGGGGCCCCATAGCGACTTCGATCTCCTGGTCATCAAGGGGGGCAAGTTCAACCGCTGGCGCGTGACGCGGGCCATTTATCGTCAGCTGCGCGGCAAGGGTGCGCCCGTCGATGTCGTGGTGGTGACACCCGAAGCAGTCGAGCGCTATGGCGATTCGCCCTATCTGGTGATTCATCCAGCATTGAGAGAGGGAAAGATCGTGTATGGCGCGTAAACGCTATCCCCCCCCACCGATCCGCGCGAGTGGCTCCACCGGGCGAGGAGCAACCTCGCACTCGCCAAGAGCGACACGGTGGGCGCGTTCCTCGAAGACCTTTTCCCGACACGGTTGCAAAACTTGCACGTGTCCTTGAAGCGGTGGATGCGCCGCTTGCCGTAATACCAGGTTCCAATTCCATTGATGTCGTGTGGCATGTTTCGATCCCGGCTGAAGAACAAACCGAATTCTGAACGCAGTCAAGCGCTCCAGGCACCCGTTCCATGCCGGCGCTTTAGTGTCTTTCTTCTGGACTTCCCCGCAAGATGCGGAGAAGTTTTTTGGGATCTGCGCCGATCTTGTGGAATTACTCGGAGCCCTAGCCAAAGCAGTGCAGGACGCGCAATCTAAAATTCTCGAAGTTGGTCATCCCATAAGCGCGCCAGAGGATCGCCCGCAGGCCATGGT
>JBGQLF010000247.1:0-9680 GCA_041499985.1 Gemmataceae bacterium | reverse complement strand
TTCGGCCTCTTTGCCGTAAGTCGTTACCAGGCTTGGACCTTGCGCAACTAGTGATCGTACGAACACTAAAATCCGCAAGTCTCTTGTTAACCAGCACTTGCGCCGGGCAAGCCCGGCCTGTGCACAATCCGGGCTAGCTGTTTCCACTGTTCCATGATACCCTCGTCGACCCCGCCACGCATCAGCGGAATCCAGTGGCAGCAGACATCGTCCCCAGCGCCCCTCAGCAATGGCAGCCAACGTTGCCGCCGCATCTTCTTCTACCAGGTTGCGCTCCGCCACGTGCAAGCATGTCCGCAAGCCGGTCTCGCCAAGTTGCATGTCCCGCGAGGTCTGTCCCACCCCAGTCAGGTTGATCACCGCCGCCACAAGGTTATAGCGACCCTCGGGAACACCCACCGGGCGCAGCTCCAGCCACAGGCGCGCCAAGTATTCCAGCAGGCGCCCAAACATGTTGCCACGCGGACCATATTGAAACTCGATGGGCAGAGCCCACCAGGTCTCCGGGACAGTCTGCTCAACCAAGGCTGCGACCGTGTCACAGATGCGATCCGGTTCACCGGGAAAGGGCAACGTGCGTGTGTCGAGCCAGCCGTGAAAGACCACCGTATCGGTCAAGAGCGGCACCAGCCAACGCAGAAACACGGGCGGGTCCAGCTTGGCCGTGTATCGGCTGGCTTGATCGAAGCGATTGGGAGTCATGCCTGTGTTCCCGCTCGGACAACAACGAACAAATCACTTCGGCCGCACGATGCAATACAGGTGTTGATACGTGCGCAAAAACAGCTCCCCTTCCGACACTGCCAGCGCCGCGTAGGTCGGCTCCCCGATCTCGTTGCGGGCCAGCACCTGAAACTTGGGACTGGCCGCCAGGACAAACGTGTGCCCTTCCAGATTGCTGACGTAGATCTTGCCGTCGGCCAACAAGAGCGATCCCCACAGGTTGCCGCCAAGCCGTTCCTTCCAGACACTCTTGCCTGAACCGGCCTCGAGGCATTCCAGAAAGCCGTCGGCGTCGGCAAGATACAGATAGCCCTCGTGCAGCACGCCGCTGCCGATGCGCTGCGGATTCTTGGCCGTATGCCAGAGGCGGTGCGTCTGGGTCACATCGCCCCGGCCGCCGAGACGGACTGCCAGCGTCGGACCCCGGAAACCGGACATGCCCACGAGCAGATCCCCCGCCGCCGAAACCACGGGCATCGCGTAGATTTCGTTGCCCAGCCCCTCGCAGCGCCACAGCTCCTCTCCCGTGGCCGGAGCGTAGGCCTTGAACAGGCCCGCGCCCCCGAGCCGATCGCCCGGCAAGGGCAGGATCAGTTCGTCCTGGTCTCCGACACGCACCACGAGCGGCGTGCTAAACGAGCCGAAATTCGGATCGTTGATGCCGGTCTCCTTCTTCGTCCATACGGTCTTCCCCGTGCTTTTGTCGAGAGCGTTGAGGAAGGTCGGTTCGCCCGGTCCTTGATAGATAAAGAGCAGGTTCTTGTAAAGCACGGGACTGCTCCCGTTGCCCCACTTGTGCAGCACCGGTCCCAGGTCGCGATGCCAGAGCTTGTTGCCGGCGAGGTCGCAAGCCAGGACGCCGGCCGAGGCGAAATGGGCGTAGACCGCGGTGCCGTCGGTGACGGGCGAGCCGGAGCAGGGTGGGTTCTGCGCATGCGTGGTTTCCTGGACGGGGCAGACGACTTCCTGCTGCCACAGCTTCTTGCCGTCGGCACGGGCGAACGCGATCAGGGCGCGGCGTTTGCCGCCGTCAAGGCTCTGCGTCAGGAACACGCGGTCGCCCCAGATGATCGGTGTCGAGTTGCCGGGAGCGGGCAGGGAGACCTTCCACCGGATGTTTTGCGTGGCGCTCCAGGTAACCGGCAGCTGGCGCTCGTCCGACACACCGGTGGCGTGCGGCCCGCGCCAGGCCGGCCAGTTGTCGGCCCAGGCGGGGATGGTCAGAAGAAGCAAGCTGAACAGGGATATCAGGCGGCGAGGCATGCGGGAACTCCTTCCAGGGCAGGGTGCAAGTTGCGGTTGCTCCTGATTGTGGTCGCCGTGGCCGGCTTCCTGCAACTAAAGTCTTGCAAAATGCTCGGGCCACCTGCACAATCCAGCGCGACCGTTCGGCATGGGGATCCGGCGCTGCCATCATGAAGCCTCTCGATCACATCCAGGTGCTCACGCTGGCCCTCAATCTGCCGGGGCCCCTGGCCGCCGCCCAGTTGCGGCAGCTCGGAGCCCGCGTGGTCAAGATCGAGCCGCCCGCGGGCGATCCCCTCGCCACGGCCCAGCCCGCGTGGTATCGCAGCTTGCAGGTCGGTCAGGAGATCCTCCGCCTCGACCTCAAGGACGCGCAGGCACGTCGTCTCTTGGAGGAGCGGCTCACCCAGACTGATCTGCTGATGACATCGTTCCGTCCCGCCGCGCTCGCCCGGCTGGGCCTCCTCTGGCCGAAGCTGACTGCCCGTTATCCTCGACTGTGCCAGGTCGCCATCCTGGGCTATCCACCTCCCCACGAAGATCGGCCGGGCCACGATCTGACCTATCAAGCCCAGGTCGGACTCGTCGTGCCCCCGCACCTGCCGCGTACTGTCCTCGCCGATCTGGCCGGGGCGCAGGAGGTGGTCCAGGCCGCTCTCGCCCTGCTGCTGGCCCGAGAACGTGGGCAGGGTGCCCAGTCGGTGCAGGTCAGCCTGGCCGAAGCGGCACGGCGTTTGGCCGAACCCCTGCGCTACGGCGTGACCTCTCCGGGAGGGATTCTCGGAGGCGGTTTGCCCGGCTACAACTTGTATCGAGCCCAGGACGGCTGGATTGCCCTGGCCGCGCTGGAGCCGCGCTTTGTGGACACGCTCCAGAGCGAGCTGGACCTGTCTGCCTTCGAGTACGAGGAATTGCAACGCGTTTTTCGGACCCGCACCGCCCACGCATGGGAAACCTGGGGAAGCGAGCGCGACCTGCCGATCGTGGCCGTGCGTGATATGCCCCCTGTCCCGGAGAGCCAATCATGAATGGTTTGATGATGGATTTTCAGCTCACCCTGCCGGCGATCCTGCGACGGGCCGAGACCTATTTCGGCGACAAGGAGATCGTCAGCCGCTTGCCCGATCAGAGCGAGTACCGCTACACCTACCGCGACCTGGTTCGGCGAGCCAAGCAATTGGCCGTCGCCTTGCAAGAGCTGGGTGTGGAGTCCGGCGATCGCGTGGCGACCTTGTGCTGGAACCATCACCGGCACCTGGAGGCGTACCTGGGCATCCCATCCTGCGGCGCCGTGCTGCACACCCTCAACCTGCGCTTGCACTCAAACGACCTGGCGTATATCGTCCAGCACGCCCAGGACAAAGTGATCCTGGTGGACGAGTGCTTGCTGCCGTTGATTGAAAAGATTCGAGACCGCGTGAATGTGAATCACCTCATCGTACTGGGTACCAGCGGCAAAGTTCCCGCGGGCATGCTGGATTACGAGCAGCTCCTGGCCGACGCGCCGGAGACCCGGTTTCAAGATCTCGATTTGAACGAGCAGCAAGCGGCGGCGATGTGCTACACGTCGGGTACCACGGGCCAGCCCAAAGGAGTGTTGTACTCGCACCGAGCCATCGTCTTGACCGCCATGACCAAAGCGATGGTGGACAACCTCGCCATTTCGGAAGCGGACGTGGTCGTGCCGGTGGTGCCGATGTTTCACGTCAACGCCTGGAGCTTGCCGTTTGTCTGCACCTTGGTCGGGGCGAAACAGGTGTTATTCGGCCCTCAGATGGATCCCACGCTGCTGCTGGAGATTCTCCAGCGGGAACGCGCCACGGTCACGGCCGGCGTGCCCACCATCTGGCTCGGCGTGTTGCAATTCCTGGACAAGAATCCGCGCGTGTACGACCTTTCCAGCTTGCGTTCGATCCTAATCGGAGGATCGGCCGCACCGCGCAGCCTGATCGAAGGCTTCCAGGAACGGCATGGTCTGCGCGTGGTGCACGGCTGGGCCATGACGGAGCTGATTCCGCCAGGTACACTGTCCCGTTTGCCTCACGACTTGTGCCAACTTTCCCCCCCGGAGCAATATGATTACCGGGCCAAGCAGGGCACGCCGGCACCGTTTGTTGAAATCCGCGCGTGCGGGGCCGACGGGCTTGTCCCCTGGGACGGTAAGTCCATTGGGGAGCTGGAGGTAAGGGGTCCCTGGGTGGCTCGCGCCTATTACAATGCACCGGAAGCGATGAACTCGTTCACCCCGGACGGGTGGTTTCGCACCGGCGATATGGCCACCATCGATGCGCGTGGCTGGGTCGCCATTCAGGACCGTTCCAAGGATGTGATCAAGTCGGGTGGCGAGTGGATCAGCTCGGTGGCCCTGGAGAACGCGCTGATGGGACATCCCGCGGTGGCCGAGGCAGCGGTCATTGCCGTGCCGCATCCCAAGTGGCAGGAGCGACCGTTGGCCGTGGTCGTGCTCAAGGAGGGCCAAACCGTGACGACTGAGGAATTGCTTCAGTTTCTGGCACCGCACTTTGCCAAGTGGTGGCTACCGGACGCAGTGGAGTTTGTCCGGGAGATCCCGCGCACCTCCGCCGGCAAATTCCTCAAGAAAGCGCTGCGCGAGCAGTTCCGTGATTATTGCTTCCGCGCAGCCGAACCGGAGCCGATCGCCATCAGTGATCGGTGATCCTTCAAGGAGGAGACAATGATCCCTGCCGAACGTCCCTGGGTCGATGGCCTGACCTTTGCCCAGGTGTTGGCGAAGACCGTCGAACGCTCCCGCGACCACGATGCGCTGGTGTTTCCTCAGCTTTCCTATCGCCGCAGTTATGCCGCGTTTCAGGCGGAGGCACAAGAAATTGCTCGTGCCTTGCTCGCGCTGAAGATCCAACGCGGCGACCATGTCGGTATCTGGGCCACCAATTGGCCGCAATGGGTTCTCACGCAGTTTGCAGTCGCGCAGATCGGGGCCGTTCTGGTCAACATCAATCCGGCTTATCGGACTCAAGAGCTGGCCTATGTCCTCAACCAGGCCGATATCACCGCGCTCCTGTTGACCGATCAGTTCAAGAACTCGCACTACTTCGACATCCTGGCCGAGGTCTGCCCCGAGTTGTCCACCTGTTCTCCCGGGCAGTTGCACGCGGCGGCGTGTCCGAAACTGCGGCATGTCATCAGCATTAAGTCGGCCAAACGGCCCGGCATGCTCAGCTGGGACGAGCTGCGCCAGCGGGCGGCGACGGCACCGGAAGTGGAGCTGGCGCGACGCCAGGCCGAGGTGCATGCCGAGGACGTGGTCAGCATCCAATACACCTCCGGAACGACTGGCTTTCCCAAGGGTGCCATGCTGACGCACCGCAACCTGCTCATGAATGCGTATTATGTCGGCCAGTGCCAGACCTTTACCGAGCGCGATCGCCTTTGCATTCCGGTGCCGTTCTATCACTGTTTCGGCTGTGTCATGGGCGTGCCCATGTGCGTGATCTACGGAGCGGCGATGGTCATCCCGGCCGAGGCGTTCGATCCGCTGGCGACGCTCCAGACGATTCAGGAGGAGCGCTGCACCGGGCTGTACGGCGTGCCGACCATGTTCATCGCCGAGCTGAACCACCCGCGCTTTGCCGATTTCGATTTGCGCAGCTTGCGCACCGGCATCATGGCCGGCAGTCCCTGTCCCATCGAGGTCATGCGAGCCGTGGTCGATCGGATGGGGGCGCGCGAGATCACGATTGCCTATGGCCTGACCGAAGCTTCTCCCGTCATCACGCAGACTCAGCCGACGGATAGCCTGGAGCATCGCGTTGGCACGGTCGGCACGGTGTTGCCCGGCCTGGACGTACGCATCGTCGCGCCGGGTACTCTGACTCCGGTCGCGCCTGGACAGCCCGGAGAGCTGATGGTCTGGGGGCACGGCAACATGAAGGGCTACTACAACAAGCCGGCCGAGACCGCCGCGGCCATGACCTTCGACGGTTGGCTGCACACTGGGGACCTGGCCCTACAGACACCCGACGGCTACTACCGCATCACGGGCCGAATCAAGGACATGATCATCCGCGGCGGCGAGAACATCTATCCACGCGAGATTGAAGAGTTCCTGTATACGCATCCCAAAATCGCCGATGTGCAAGTCGTGGGGCTGCCGGATCCGCAATTCGGCGAAGAGGTTTGCGCCTGGATCCGCGTCAAAGCCGGCGCCAGCTTGAGCGAAGAAGAGGTCAAAGCCTTCTGCCGGGGCCGGATCGCGCATTACAAGATTCCGCGCTACGTCGTCGTGGTGGAGGAATATCCCACGACCGTGACCGGTAAGGTGCAGAAGTTCAAGTTGCGCGAGATGGGAATTGCACGCTTTGGCTTACAGAAGGCTGCGGCCGTCGAGACCGCGTAGGGCGGTGCAATCCGTAAGGGCGCGGGCAAGAAGAACTTGATCAGTTTCTGGGTGGCACGCCCTGAGTCTTCGAAGGGCGTGAGGGTACACCGCACGCCCTTCGAAGACTCAGGGCGTGCCACCCTGGCGAGCGAACGCTTCCGGCTCGGCTTCCGAGTCGCCCGCCGGCAGCAGCGAGAAGTCCGGGTTACTCCTGCGGCGCCAGAGAAACCCGTCCAGCACATAGTGCGAGATCTGCGGTAGCGCCAGCAGTGGCACCAGCAGGAACTTGAGTCCGGCTACGTCCCACGGGCTGCCGAACAGCCACGCTCGCTCCTGCCACACGCCGCGGTCCCAGAGCATCTCTTCGGCATAGGCCAGCAGCCACAGCGTGGCGAAAAACACCACCAGCCGACGGCCATGTCTCTGAGATGTCCTGCCCTCGGCCGGCCGGCGCTGGTAGCGGTACCAGTAAACCAGGGCGAAGTAGGGCACACCGTGGATGATCACGTTGGTCACGGTGAAGGCGTAATCCGAGTTGCAGCCCACGATGCCGACGTACCAGCAGACCGCCGTCGTTACGACCACAATGTCCTTGCCGGGGTTGGGCCTGCCCACGACCAGCCACAGGTACGCAGCTCGCACTGCATAGGCGCCGAGCGCCAGCAGGTACAGAGGCAGGGCGAGCTGCTCCACGATGGTAGGCAGCGCCGCGAAGTCGCCGCGGAGGAACCACCAGAAGTGGCGCGGCAGATGACAGTGCCAGTAGATCAGCGGATAGATCGTGGCCAGGTAGATGGCGGCGGTATCGATCCAGCGGCCGAGCTGTCCGCGCTCGTCCGCGCGGGAGCGGTAGAGGGCGACCCAGCCATACTGCTGCCGTACGAAATGGAAGACGGCCAGGTACGCCAGCGTCCGCCAGAAGACGAGCTCTCCTTCCGAATAGAGGGCGACACCGAGGAGGAAGCCGAGCAGCGGTACCAGGGAATAGAGCCAGGGCCGGCGCCGCAGTTCGTGCGGGGCGAAGTAGACGCGGAAGCTGGTGGCCCAGACGTGCGCCACGTCGATAAGTAGCACGGCCGGTACCCAGGTCCAGTCCGGCGTTCCTGCGTCGAGCAGGCCGAGCCAGGCGCCGATGCCCACGAGCGTCAGCGCTGCCAGGGCACTGCCGAGGAAGACACTGAGATCGACCGGGGCGGAAAAGAGCCACGGGCCGAACAGCAGGGCCGTTCGGCGTGGCCTCTTTGTGGCTCGATGGTTTATCGTCAGCGGCATGATCGTGGCTCACAACACCGACTGGAACGGTAACCCGCGCGCTGCCAGCACGTTCTCGGCCGCCCGGACGCCGTGGTAGAGCGCTTCCTCGAACAGGCTCAGGCCGCTCAGGTCCGAGTGCGCGAAGTAGATCCCCCGGTAGGGCCGGGCGGCGGCCGCTCGGGCGCCGCCCCACAGGAAGCCGGGCCGCGGGCGGATCATTGCGTGTCCCCAGCGCATCACGTCGAGGCGCTCGACCAGGGGATGGATCTTCGGGTGGGCGCGGCGCAGGTCCGTCAGCGCCACATCCGCCGACTCCTCCCAGCCCATGCCCAGCAGCTTCGCGCGCGCCGCCCGCGGGTTGGCGTCACACAGCGGATAGTAATAGGTGAATACCGTGGGGCCGTGATCCAGTCCACGCTGGTGCGTGGCGACCACGTAACCGAGCGAGGGACTCTCGTACAGCACGTTATCCCACGCGAGCGGGTACCCGCGGCTCGACGGCCGGTCCTTCAGGAACAGGTTCGCTACCAGCCACGCCCCGTACTCGAACGCGCCGACGTGGCGCGGTGCATCGGTGCGATAAGGGCGGAGGAGATAACGGGTCAGGAACTGAGGCGCGGCGAACACGACCTGCCCCGCGTGGAACCCGACCGGTCGCTGCTCCGCCGCGTCGAGCGCGATCACATCGACTCCCTCGCGGCCTTCCGAGTCGGCCGGGTTGATCTCCGCGACCGCAAGGCCGAGCCGTACGCGGGCCTGCGCTTTCTGGTACAGGTGCGCGACCACCCGACCGTTCCCTTCCGGCCAGGTCATGAGCGGTTGCGCCTCTGCCCCGGGCCGGCGGATGCGCGCGGCGAAATAAAACAGCCCGGCCCAGGCACTCGTCTCCTCGATGGTCGTGCCGTAGTCATCGCGGCAGGCGTAGTTCAGCAGCCAACGCAGTCGCGGCGACGTCCAGCCGTGCTGGTCGAGCCAGTCGGCCACCGTGCTCCGATCGAGCGACGTCACTTCCGCGTCGTCTGTGCCGGCGGCCACGGGCAGTGCGAACGCTGGGCGGCCGCGCGCGTCGCGCCAGGCAACCCAGCGGTCCACTTCGGCGTGGAAGGCCCGCAGCTGGGCCTCATCCTCGGGGGTGGCGCCCACGTGCAGATAGAGGCCCTCGTACCACCGGCCCTTGTAGAAAATCCTTTCCTGCGGATCCCGGCAGAGGAACTGCTCGGCGACGATTGGCTCCCCATCTGGGTCGCGCCCCTCCAACATGCCCATCTCGTCAAGCAGCGTGAGGAGCAGGCGGTTCTCTTTCATCGGCGCCGGGATGTAGTGCGCCCCCCAGGGGTACGGCACCAAGGGCGACGTGCCGCTGCGCGACGTGCCGCCGGGAGCGGGTTCGAGTTCCAGAAGGATGAAGTCGTGGAAACCCGCTTGCAGGAACCGCCAGGCTGCCGAGAGGCCGGCCACGCCACCGCCGACAATCACCACGCCGACGCGCTGCCATGCTTTCGGATTGTAGGAGCCATCCTCTCGCAGCCGATGCCCGAGACCGTCCGAAGCGCCGACGATCTCCCCAGCCGGCAGAGGGTGTGCCGGGTGCGGTGAGGAGCAGCCCGCGAGGGCCGCCGGCAGTCCGAGAAAGGCCGCGAGCATCTCGCGGCGGGTGCAGCTCAGTCGTGGTACAGAACGCCTGGCCATGCGAGTCCCTGACTACTCCCACCGTTTCCATTCGGATTCATGATAGCGCACGAGCACCTGGTTGTTGAGGCGGTTGATCTCCACCTCAACAGGCCCCAGGTCGACCGGCAAAACGAACAGCCCTGGCAGGGTGTCGTCGCTGAGGAAGCGAAGTCCGCGCGGGGCCCGCGCAGGCGGTTCGAACGGCGTCCGGCGAGCCAGGGCGAAGCCCCAGACGCCGAAGGACGGCACCGGCGCATGGTAGGGCCGCACCGTGAACCCGGCCGCCTCCAGCGTCCGGATGATGCACCAGAACGAAGTGCGCGCGAACAGCGGCGACGTACATTGAACGGCGACGGCTGCGGCCGGCGCCAGGCGCTTCTGGAGCAGGCGATAAAACCGGGTCGTGTACAGCTTGCCGAGGGCGAAG
>JBGQLF010000246.1:0-9686 GCA_041499985.1 Gemmataceae bacterium | reverse complement strand
GTGATGCCAGACGGCCGGGATGAACGTGCGGCGGGAGAACACGTTCACGCCGCCAGCCTGACCAGGAGGCCAACGGTCGAGGAAACGGACCGCGCACGGCTCAAACGGCGAGCGCAGGCTCCGGGCCGTCAGCTCCAGGAGAGCAACGTGATTCTCCTCCCGACCGGGCGTCCGGTCGATCAACGAGACCAGTGCGTTCTGGCCGAGCGCGTCGGCCTGGACCCAGAATTCAATGGCGTACCCTTGGCCCCGGGGCGGTGACCACTCGCCGTCCATAAGGAGCGCCTGCATGGGATCGTCCGCCCGGAAAAGCGCCCAATGGTTGCCGCCTGGCACTCCATCGAGCCGGACCCCTCCCTGGACGTGCAGGACCGGCCCGCCGGCTACCTCATTGGGCACCTGCCGCTCGATCACTTCCTCGAACCGCCAGTAGCCCCAGGGCTTCGAGGCGAGTACCTCCGCCTGATAGTTCGGGGCTAGCTCGAGGTCCTGGGGCCGGACCTCCGGGAGACGAACGAACCGCTCCGGCTGCGAGGCGATCTCCTGGATGCGGGCGGCCTTGGCGTCGATTTCGACTGCCTTCCGGCTTTCGACCAGGGCGCTGCGGACCGAGTGCCCATCCGGGCCCAGCAGCGACAGGGCGGCGGCGCCCTCGAAAAGCATCAGGTTCGCCGGACCGGCCGACACCAAGTTCAGTCCAAAGTCCGTCCCCAGGTCCACCACCTCGTAGCCCAGTGCCTCAACCGGGATGCCAGGAGGACGTCGAGGAGTACGAAGCGGACGTCGAGGAGTGTACACAGCAACACCACCCACCACCTCGTAGCCCGGTGCCAGAACCGTGAAGCCCTCGGCCCCGGAGGGCACGCGCGCCCGCAGTTTACCCTCTCGACAGAACACGCGGTCCATGGTGCGCAGCTCCAGATCGGCCGGCCCCTCGACGGCGAGCGAGACCCCGCTGAAAAAAACCAGCGTCAGTCGCCCGGAGCGGAGGCGAAGACGCCCCGCGGTCACGATGCCTCCTTCGGCCGGCTGCAAGCCTTCCCCCGAATCCCAGTGGACGCCGTCCAGCTTCACGGCCGTGGCGAGTTCCACCAAGTCTTCCGGCTGTGCAGCAGTCTGCGCATCCGGCGTCCCTCCGGGAGGCAGCACAGCAATAACACCGACGGCGATGAGAACGACCGCGGCCACCGCCAGCGCTCGGCGGCCGAACGTGCGCCATCGCAACCGCGGCCGAGCCGCTGCCAGCACACGGTCCGAGAGCGATTCGGCCGTCGCACTCTCTTGAGCGGACCAGCCTAGCTCATCCTCGAGCCGCAGCCAGCGCGGTTCCGACGACTGCACTACCTTGAGCATGCCCAACAGGCGGATTTCGCCGATAAACGAGCGGCGAAAGGCTTCGTCATTCCGCAAGCGGTCAAGCAGGGCCGTACGCCGTTCTTCGCCGGGATCCTCCTCACCCAGCCAGGCAGCCAACAAGTCTCGCAGATCCGCGTCCATCAGCTCGGCTCCTTCTCCAGGCAGTTCCGTAACATTTGGTTCGCGCGGTAATGGAGATTGTAGACAGCTCCGACGGTAGTAGCCATCTCCTGAGCCAGCTCGACGGGCCGATTGCCCTCCAGGCCGGCCCGCACGACGCGGCGCAACCGCTCGGGTAACTGGGCGATGCAGCGCAAGAGCCGTTCGATCACCTCCGCTCGGTCCGAGGCTGCCTCCCGTTCCAAGTCCAGTTCGACCGTCCGCGCCACCTCATCGCGAAAGCGCTGCATCGCCTGGTTGCGGCGCGCCGTGCTGCGGAAGTAGTTGAGCAGCTTGTTGCGGGCGATGCCGCGCAGCCAGGCCCCGAAATCTTCGCCGCGGCGGTAGCCGGACAGGCTCCGCAGGGCAGTGAGGAAGACCTCTTGCGCCAGGTCGTCCACGTCGTCCCGATGATGGACCTGGCTGGCAAGGTAACTCCGCAACGGCAGCGCATAAGCGCGCACGACCCGGCCGAACGCGTCCGTCCGGCCGCGCTCGACCTCGTCCAGGGCAGCTTCAATGTCTGAACGTTCCTGCATCGCCGCGTACCTTCGCGCTGGCTGACATGCTTAATTCGCCGGAAGGCCTTGTTTCTCACTCTGCCAACGAAAAAACGAAAAAAAGTGGGCCCGGTGTGAGAACTGCCGAGTTGCGGCGAATTAGCGAATATGACGTTGTCCTGGTTTGTTCCGGGGCATTCGTCGTATCCCTTTTCCGTCCCACGAGCAATGGAATGGACGATGGAACAGCATCGTCGGCTGTCCGTGTCTCATCTTTCCCCATCTTGGAGTGATCGCATGTATCAGTCCTCTCCCCGGTCGCGCACTGGCTTCGGCCGATCCGCCTTCACGCTCATCGAGCTGCTGGTGGTGATCGCCATCATCGCTGTCCTGATCGGCCTCTTGCTGCCCGCCGTGCAGAAGATCCGCGATGCCGCCAACCGCATGGTCTGCTCCAACAACCTGAAGCAACTTGCCCTTGCCTGCCATAACTATCATGACACGAATGGGAAGCTGCCACCGTATTCAACGCCCCAAGGTGCCAACATCACGACCGCCACCGTCGTCGGGTCGGCCCACTACCTTCTCCTCCCTTATGTCGAGCAACAGAACTTGTACCAGCAGGCGACCGTGAATGGAGTGGCGGCCTCTTTCAACGTCAAGACCGCACCGGTGAAAACGTACTGGTGCCCCAACGATAGCTCGACGTCCGGAGGTCAATTCTCCGGCTCCGAGCCGAACGAAACGGCGGACCTTTCGAACACACGGCTTTCTCTCAATGGCGTCGGTTTCGGCGTCACCAACTACGCGATCAACGGGCAGGTAGCCACCGGCAAGTTGGGCCTGGGCCAGGTCAACGACGGAACCTCCAACACGATTCTGTTCGCCGAGCGGATGGGCCACTGCAACGGCCAAAACTTCCCCTCCACCGGTGCCAACCCCAACCTGCTCACCAGTTCGTTCACCTTCAGCATCTGGGCTCGGGGACCGCAGAACACCACCAACAGCCCCTGGCAAAGTGGAGGGGGAGCGAACCAGGAGTCCTGGTGGGACAACCCGGTCTTCGACTCGATCAACACCACCGGTGGCGCCGTCTATGGCCCCCGCAGCGATCCCAACTTCCGCCAAAACTGGAACGGCGGCGTGGTCAACCCGGGTGGGATCCAGGGAAATGTCATCCCCACCCATTGTGATTACCGCCGGGTCCAGGCTCTGCACGGCAGCGTGATGAACGCGGCGCTCGTTGATGGAAGCGTTCGAACGATCAGCACGAACATCAGCGCGTCCACGTGGGTGATCGTCTGCAATCCGAGCGACGGCCTGCTCCCGGGTACCGATTGGGGCAATTAAGGAGTCAGGAGTCAGGAGCGAGAGATTAGAGTACCGAGTACTCGGTACTCGGTACTCGGTACTGATTCCTGCCCCTCTATTCTGGGAGTGGAAGATGACACAAACGGTTCGTCGCCTCGTGGGCTTGGCGGTTCTGATACTAGTCGCCGTGGGGTGTTCCCACGAGGCCAAGAAGGGGCAACTTTCCGGCAAGGTGCTGTTCAACGGAAAGCCCATCCCGGCCGGTTGGATCTCGTTCATGCCGGATGCCAGCGAAGGCAACCGGGGCGCGGTGAAGGTGGCACAGATCAAAGACGGGGTGTACAACACGGCGCAAGAGTCGGACCCCGGCATCTTTCCCGGGCCCACAGTGATCCGCATCGCCGGGTTCGACGGCAAGAAGGAAAAAGGATTCTCTCAGGGCAAACAGATCTTCAACGCGTACGAGATGCGAGCCACGCTGTCGGAGGGAACCTCGACAATGGATTTCACCATCCCTGCCTCGGCGGCGCAGAACCTGCGCATCGAACGGACCTCGGATGAGCCGTGACGGCGAAACCCATCCCCGAAGCCCGCGGAAAGCTGGCCGCGGGCTGATTCGGGTGGCTGGCGTTCGTGTGATAGCCGCGCTAGCAAATGAACACATTGGTCATGTCACGGCACCAGCCAGTCGGTCGTCGTCAGGCCGGGCACATGAACGTAATCCGCAGTGTTGTGCGTCACCAGGGCCAGGCCATGCACCAGAGCGACGGCGGCGCTGGGCAAATCCAAATCCGGTGTCGCAAGCCCACGATCCAGCTGCGAGGCCCGCACTTCCCCGAATTTGCGGGCCACGGTTTCATCCACAGGAAGCACCAGCACGTCTTTGAGCAAATCGAGCAACGTTTGCAACCTCCGGGGTGGTGCCTTGGCTCGTAACGCCCAAACAAACAGTTCGCCCAGGGTTACCGTGGAGATGTGTAATCGGCCACCGTACTGGATAAACCGATTGTGAACCAGAACATTGCCTTTCATGTGGGCTGAGCAGATGTCCGTATCGAGCAGGAAACTCACTCTTCGATCTCCCGACGCCTGACTTTGCGTTGTTGGCGAGTCCCTTCCAGATACTTGTCCAGTTCCTCCGCATCCTCGGCCCAGCCCCCGAAGGAGCGCCGCAGACCTGCCGGCACACGGACGTACTGACGCAGTGCCTCTAGATCTTCAAGGGTTAGCTCCGGATGGAGCTGCCGCAGATCCTCATTGCTTCGGCCCTCTTCCACTAGCTGGGCCAGATCCTCGGCCAGCAACCGGGTCCCTTTGATCAACAGCTTCCCTGACATGATGGCTGGGTCCACGATCAGCCGTTCCAGCCAGCGGGGAGCTTCCTCGACTGGCCGGATTTCGACCGCAACTTTCTGGCCCTCGGGGAGGCCTGGCTCTTGTTCCAGCTCGATCATCTTGCCGCGAATCACGCCCTGGATCGCTGTCATAATGCACATCCCTTCAAGCGGCCATCTTCGCCAACCTTGTCCTGGATCCAGCGAATCACTTGCTGGTCGTTTCCGTCGCCTGCGCTGGGCGCGGTTCGGCCCCGTTCGCTCCATCCCGACTGGCCAACCGCAAAATGTCGTCGATCACCTCGGAGGCCTGGCGGTCTTCCACTTCGGCCAGTCCAGTGAGCAACTCGAACATTCGCAAGGGCAGATCGTCCGCCTCCGAATCGGAGACGAACTGGCAGTAGGGCTCCCCCGCGATTTCCTGCCCCGGCGGCTCCTGAAAGACGAGATAGCCCGGGCGGTCAGCGGGCAACTGGGTCCAGCCGCGATGCCGAAGATAGGCAATAACCTCCGCCCAGCGCAAAGTGTGAACGCGCGGATCGATCCAGCGCCGATACAGGTGCTTGGGGTCGATGAAACGGCGTGCATAACGATACAGCTTTTTCATAGCGTTTTTCCCTCGCTCAAAGCCCTTAGCATGGCCTGAACGGCTTCTACCGAAAAGGCGTTGGTCGTTGGGATACGGATGCGAACCGTTGTCTGGTTGGTCGTCAGCTCCGCCCCCTGGAGCGTCACCCAATACGCGCATCGTCGCAGGATGAGCTCCTCGACCGACTGGCTCAGCCACTGGGTCTCGTCTTCGGGCAACACCAGCAAGACAAGGAGGCGGGGGCGTTCGCGAACGGGCAACCGCAACAGGTTGTAGGCTCGCACCTCCAGGTCGTAGACCACCTCGGGTTCCTTCACCTCGGCTCGCGTGGTGCTCTTTAGTTGCAGGTCGATCTGCGGGCCGGTGTCCCGGTAAGCTTGCTCCTGGTGCTCGACTCCTCGCAGGAACATGTCGATGCCAAAGTCCTGAACTATATCTCCGCAGATCACTCCTGCCTGGGCCGCGATCGCCCGCACGTAAGCTCGGCACAACGCTTCCTGGCGCTGATTCCGGGGCAACATCCACGCACCTCCGTGCTTCAACCGGCCGGCCCGCCCATCTTCGCCGCCGCGCTCCCATTCTGCTGCCCGACTACGTATCTTACCACATGGACCTCCTTCGTCGGTTTCAATTTCGCGGTGGGTGCCTGTCAATCCTCCCACTCGATCTGGAATCGTAACTCCCCCTGCTCTTTCGCCCGTGGCATGATCAGCAAGTAGCCGCAACGTCGCCGCGCGTCCCAGCAGAAGACCCAGCGGCTTTCCGGCAAGCGGCTCCGAAGCCGTGGCACCTGGTCGGGCGGAACCTGGGGCAACTGAACCTCAGCAAATAGCAACGGCACCAGACGCTGTCCATCGTCATCTGCCTCCTTGGTCACCAGGCCAGCCAGGCGAGCATTGGGCCACATCTGCGCTTGGTACTTGCTCGTGGTCACCTTGTCATAAGACGTATCGGGTACTTTCACGACCAGGGTCTTGCCTCGGACGACCGCCTGAATGGCAGGCAGCGCGTCGGCAGGAGGCGCGGGATGCGGCAGCTTCACCGTTGGATCGCCCCAGAGCGTAAACGCCCAGGCGGAGCGCACATTGGCCCCATTCAGCTTGGCGCTTGGACCCAACCGCTTTTCCTTCAGCAGGGTGTAGCAGAGGAGGAAGTTCTTGGCCTGGCGCAGCGATCCCCCGAGTGATTGCTGGTCATACAGCAGCGCGTCGAAAAACGCCAGGGTGAAAGCGCCGCCGGAGGCGGAGTAGGTCCGCGTCGAAGAGCCGACGATGCCGAGCGCGCCGCGTTGCCAGAGCGGTTGCGCCTCGGCCTCGTTCAAGGCCAGGCAGCTTTGTAGGAACACCAGCGCCGGCCGCAGCGGTTCCGTCCAGTACGGCAGGCCGTAGTTGTCCACCATCGTCCGATAGTGGCCTTCCCATAAAAAGATGTCCTGCTCCGGTAACAAACGCCGTACCTCTTCCTTCGTCACCTGGCTGTTGAACAGAGCCGTAGTCCGGTAACCGGCGTTGCCGAATTCCTTGGCGGTGTTGCGGGAGAAGATCTCCATCAGCGGCAGGCTTCCTCCGGGATTACTAACCACCAGGGCGCCGCGCGGCCCCCGTGCATCGGCTAGCAGGCGCGGACGGGCCAGCATCAAGGACATCACGCTGCGATCTTCGTGGAACAGGCGTCCCGTGGCAAACGTGAACGGTTCGGAACCGGTCGGCGTCAAAGGCTCCATCTCGATGGTCGCGTCTTTGCCCGGCACGGGATTGGGCCGATGCTCCATCGGAATGGCCTTGAGGCTCGCGATCAGGATCAGGGCATCCACCCGGAGGAGGTCTGGATTCTTCAGCGCCGCCCGGACCACGGCGGCGGTGTTGTCACCCTTGGCGTTGGTGAGTAGTAGGGCCGCGCGGCGTTCGAGAGCCACCCCCGGAGCGAAGACCGACATGCCTCCCAACCCGTCCTGGAGATCGGCCGGATTGGCGACCACCAGGGTGTGAATGGGCCCTTTCTGGAGCAGCTGCCGCAAGTAAGCGGCGGCCACGGCTTCTTCATTGGCGAGCGAGGTGAGACGCAACTCCGGGCGATCCAATTTCGGCACGGCACCGGCAGCGAAGACTTCGCGTGTGCCCCACGCAGCCAGCTGCCGGCGGAGCGCTGTAGCCTCCTCGGCTTCGCCGTGCGTTACCCACAACGGAGCCTGGAGGATACCGGCCAGGCAGGCACACTGGAGGAGCAAGCCGCGCGGCTCGGCGGGACAGACGACGACGCGCTCGGCCCTTGGGAACAGCGCCTTCCACAGCGCGAGCGGCGGCCCAGGTTCCCACGCCAGCGGGGGCGCGGTCGTCACGTCCAGCCGGCGCTCCAGGTCGGGGATTCCCTCAGGAAACGAACCGACCGGGATGATGCGCTCGGGCCGAAACGCCGTCAGGAACGCCTTGGTGTACGTGCTGGACTTGGCGCTATCGAGCAGGACAACGCCGGGATGTCCGCTGGCGCGAACAGCGGTAGTGAGCGTGATCAGGTTTTCATTGGAGAGCTTGCCCGCGAGGAAAACCTCACGTTGACTCGCGGCAGGAAGAGCTTCTGCCGGCTGGGTAGCGCCGTATCCACGCGAGTCGGCCGGCTTGCCTGGCAAGCCAAGACCGAAGCCGAGGAGGACGCTGAGCAGGAGCGACGGGACCAGACGTGGGATCACAGCTACCACCTCCCTTCCTCAGGATTACCTCCGAAGAGATTATCTCAAGAGGGTCGGGAGATCTTCAAGCGCAAGAGAGACGCTTGCCAGCGGTAAGCCGCTGGAATGCATCGTACGGATGGGACAAGGGCCGGGGGCCATGTTATGCTGTGGGGCGTGACCTGGACAGAACCCCACGAGGACAACCTGCTGGAGGACGCGCATGGTGCGATTACTGAGTGTGCTGTTGTTGGCTCTTCTGGTCACCGCGCCTGGCCGGGCCGATACCCCCAAACGCCCTAACTTCCTCTGGCTGATCGCCGAGGACTTTAGTCCGCATCTGAGCTGCTACGGCACCAAGGAGGTCGCGACGCCGACCCTCGACCAACTCGCTGCCGAGGGTGTCCGCTACACCCGGGCGTTCACCACGGCGCCGGTCTGTTCCCCGAGTCGCTCGGCCTTCATGACCGGCATGTATCAAACGACCATCGGTGCCCACCACCACCGCTCGCACCGCGATGACGGCTACCAGTTGCCGTCCGGCGTCCGCGTCGCCACTGATTGGATGCGTGACGCCGGCTACTTTACCGCCAATGTGCGCACGTTTCCCCAGGCGTTGGGTCTCACCGGCACCGCCAAGACCGACTGGAACTTCACCTACGTGGGCAAGCCGTTCGACTCGGATCGCTGGGAGGATCTGAAGGCGCATCAACCGTTCTTCGCCCAGGTCAACTTCAAGGAAACGCACCGCCGTTTCGTCTCGCCCAAACGGGTCGATCCGGCCAAGGTGGAGATCCCGCCCTATTATCCGGACCATCCCGTGACGCGCGCCGATTGGGCCCAATACCTCGACGCGGCCATGGAACTCGATGACAAGGTCGGCAAGATCCTCAAGCAACTGGCCGCCGACGGTCTGGCCGACAATACGGTCCTTGTTTTCTTCGCCGATCACGGCCAGGCCCATGTGCGGGGCAAGCAATTCTGCTACGACAGCGGGTTGGGCATTCCGCTGATCATCCGCTGGCCCCAGAGCGTGCCGATGCCCAAGCAGTTCCAACCGGGCAGTGTGGACCATCGGCTAATTGCGGCGATTGATTTTCTCCCTACCATGCTCGACCTGGTGGGAGCGCAGAAGCCGCCCAAGATGCAAGGCGCGGTTTTTCTCGGCGACCACGCCGCGCCGCCGCGGCAGTATGTCTTCGGTGCCCGCGACCGTTGCGATGAGACCGTCTTCCGCTTCCGAACCGTGCGCGATGCTCGCTACCGCTACATCCGCAATTTCATGCCGGAGCGCCCGTTCTTGCAGGCCAACGCCTACAAGGAGAGTTCCTATCCGGTCTGGAATCTCCTGAAGGAGCTGCATGCCCAGGGCAAGCTGACGCCAGTGCAAGAGTTCCTGACGGCATCGCACATGCCGGCGGAGGAACTCTACGACCTGGAGAAGGATCCTCACGAGATCAACAACCTCGTGAACTCCAAGGATCCCGAGCATCAGGCCGTGCTGGCTCGTTTGAGTGGCGTGCTGGAGAAATGGCTGGTGGAATCGAACGACCAGGGGCGTATTCCTGAGCCACCGGAGGTGGCCGCGGCCAAGGGGGCGACCAAGCGGGGCTCCAATCCGAATGCGCAGGCCATTGTGGACGAGAAAGCGAAGCAGAAGAAGCAGTAAGAGCTGCCAGCGACGGCTTGGGCCGCCGCTGGCTACCGAGGAGTACGCCTATGGACCCGCTAATCCGTGAATGCTTCCTTTGACCCCGTTAGCCGGCGGTGGT
>JBGQLF010000245.1:0-9687 GCA_041499985.1 Gemmataceae bacterium | reverse complement strand
GGACGCCGCGAAGCGCTGGTCACGGCTTGGCGAACTCGCGGTCGTCGATCTTGTCCACACTCTTGGTCTCGACGATTTCCAGCTCCATAAACTTCTTGCCGTCGCGGTTGATGAGGGCCTTGCGCGGGAGCTTGATGCCGTCGGCCTCCTGGTAATCCTTGACAATCCGTTCCTCCGTGACCTCCTGCCCGCGGGCCGAGTCCGCAACCCGGCGTTCGATCCTGGTCAGTAACCCCGTCTCTTTATCGAAATATAGCTGGACATCCCGATGACCCTTCGCCGCCACCTTGATGCCGAGCGTGGTGCGACCCTCCACCGGAAGCTCCCCCAGCGGAGACAGCTCATACATCTTGTCCCTGAGATTCGTCAGGCGACTGAGGTGGATCAGATGGAGGGCCTCTTTGAGTTCAGCGAGCACTTTGTCGTCCATGTCACTGGTTTGTCCATTGGCGTTGATCCAGCCCTGGGTGCCGTTGAAGACGGTAATGACCGTGACGTTTTGGCCGTTGACATTGAGCTGCATAACCTCCTTGAGCTGGTTGGGCAGCTGGGTTGAGGAGTCCTGGGTGAAGGTGATGCCGCCTGCAACCTCGAGCGTGCCCTTGCTCTTGGTTTGACGGGCTTTCGGCTTGGCAAGGCGTTCCGCGCCGCCATGAGCCTGAATCGCCTTATCCAGGATCGCCTGCACTTCAGACTGGGCACCCGCGGGCAGCACCAAGCCGACGAGCAACGCAAGTACAACCGGAGGGACGAGAAGAGTGCGCATGCGGATCTCCAAGGGCGAAAGGAAGAGCAGTCGCGGGCGAGGGCCACCTGGCCACTCGCGGCTGCCTAAGATCTTAGCCGAGGAAGACGCAACGGTGAGGTGCGTCCCGAAGTTTTCGGGGCGTAACCGGTCCTCTGTGGAAGGTCGCGGAATGCGCCAGAATTCGGGCTGGAAGTACGCTGGAACGCGGTCTGGAACCTGCCAGTCACTATCCGGGCGACGGCCGCATCCAGATGATGGCAGCGGTGTAGGCCTGGTTTTTCGGCGGGGACGGCAACGACACGCTGCTGGGTGGCAGTGGCGCAGGAAACTCTAACACGAGCGCCGAAGCGCCAGCGCGGGAACGTCCCCGGGCTGGCGCTTCGGCGCTCGTGTCAAACCGGCTCGCGTCGAGTATGCAAGGGATGCGGCTCCGGTGGCTGACCCGTGAACCCTGTTCGTTACGGTCCCATCCGGCCGCGGATGACGGAATCGACGAATTGGAAGAACTGGTAGAACGTCGGCCCCAGCGTGATGGCGAAGATGGCCGGCAAGAAGCAAATCACGAGCGGGAACAGCAGCTTGGCCGGCAAGGCCGTGGCCAAGGCGATGGCGTTCTCACGGCGCCGGTCGCGCATATCATCGGCTTGGCGCCGCAGCACCTCCGCCACGCCGGAACCCATTTGTTCCGCTTGCACCAGCGACGAGGTAAAGATGGTCACCCCCATCACATCCAGGCGTCGCGCCAGCCGCCGGAGACAACGCACCCGCACCTGACCGGCCAACACTTCCGTCTGGAAGGTACGCAGTTCACTGGCCAGGGCGTGGTTGGTAGGTTGCGACTCCAGAATCCGGGCCAGGGCAGCGTCAAAACCCAGACCCGCTTCGCTCAAGGTGGCCATCAGTTCCAGGATCAAGGGCAGGTCCTGCTCCACCTGGGTCACGCGTTTCTTCCGCGTGCGATGCACGATTTGCCAAGGCAGCAACGTAAACAACGGCACACCCAGCCACGGTGCCACATAGATCACCGGCAGAAAAATATCTCCTACGCCACCGGGGACCCGTCCCAGCAGGCGCAACATCTGCGGCACGGCTCCGGTCCGGATCAGCGTGTAGGCCAGAAACAACCCCAGACCCAAACCGACCAGCGTGGAGATCAAAAAGACCGGCATGGCGGCCGGACCACGAAATCCCGCTCGTGCTAACCACCGGGTCAGAAAATCCTGCTCGTCCTCGGGTTCCACCGTGGTACCCGAGTCCCGGGCGTCGATTTCCTCGAAGACCCGTTCGCGGGTACGGCGGCGCGTGACCAACTGCCGGCCCACGACGAACAGCACCAGCAGCCCCACGAGCCAGGCGGTAAAGACAGTCGTGATTGTCCCCACGAGATGCCTCAATTCAGGGATCAGGGATCAGGGATCAGGGATCAGGGATCAGGTCTTGGGTCCGGAGTCCTGATCCCTGTTCTCTAGTATTTCATTCGACTCAGAGTGGAAGACCAAACGATGCCGATGGCCTGGAAGACCACGGCGATGGCAATCATGCTCGCGCCGACACTGGTCGACAGGAATTGCCGCATCCGCTCGGGATCGTTCCGCCAAATGACCAGGCCGATGAAATACGTCACCAGCAGCACGGCCACCAGCGACACGCGCGACTGGGCCGTGAACGACCGGATTCGGCGTGAAATCTCCACGCGATCCCGCACCGCCCGCCCAACACTGGCCAAGATCGGCGCCAAACTGCCGCCTACCTCCCAATGGACGCTCAGCGCGGACGCAAACAGATGGAACGTCTCCAGCGGCACGCGTTTCGCCAGGGCCCGAAAGACCTGCTGGGGATCTTCGCCATAACGGATACGGCCCAGCACTTCTGCCAATTGCGGCTGAAGGGGTGTCTTGGACTCTTGCACGGCGTTCTCCATGCCATTGAGCACGCTGGCCCCGGCGCGCAAAGCGCCCACCATCAGGTCGATCGCATCGCCGAGTTGGGCCTCGATCAGCAGCGCCTTCCGCCCACTCAAGTAGGCGTCGAGCTGGGTGGCGAGCAGCCCGATCAGGACCATCAGCGTGCTGGCAAAGAGCAGATTCCAGCCGGCCAACCCGTACACCGCCGCGCCCACGCACAGCGCCAGCACCCACGGAAGAATCCAATGGCGACGGCTGAACGGCCTTGCTTCCGCCGGCGGTGCTTCCGGCTCGACCTCGATGGCAAGCAACGGGCTGGTCAACCGGCTCCGGGTCAAGTGACGGATGCGCAGCTGCCGCCCAATGTACACGATGGTCAGGAGGACCAGCAGCACTCCCAGGCCTGTCAACAGATTAGTCATTGTCGCTCCCCTTTGGCTTCTGGAACAGGCTCAGGGGAACCGCAATATCGCGTTCACGCAGCTCATCCACCAGCCGCGGCACAATGCCGGTCGCGACATGTTCACCCAGGAGCATGCGTCCCTTGCGACCGCGCCGCTCGAAGCGGAACAGCTCTTGCGTCAGCGGCGTCAGGCCTTCCAGGCCGGTGATCTCCGCAATACTGGCTACGCGCCGCACCCCGTCTTCATAGCGCTTGACGTGGACCAGGTAATGCAGGGCCGACACGACCTGCTCGCGGATGGCCCGCGACGGCAGCTCGACACCAGCCATGAGCACCATGGTCTCCAGACGCGACAGGGCGTCGCGCGGCGTGTTGGCGTGGACGGTCGTCATACCGCCGTCGTGACCGGTATTCATCGCCTGGAGCATGTCGAGGGCTTCCGGCCCACGCACTTCGCCGACGATGATGCGATCCGGACGCATACGCAGCACGTTGATCACCAGGTCGCGCGCAGTGATCTTGCCACGGCCTTCCACGTTGGCCGGGCGCGTCTCCAGACGCACCACGTGCGGTTGGTCCAGGATCAATTCAGCCGCGTCTTCGATGGTCACCACACGCTCGTTGGGCGGGATCGCCTCGGACAGGGCTCCGAGGAAAGTCGATTTCCCCGCGCCGGTTCCCCCAGAGATCAGGATGTTCTTGCGCGTGCGGACAGCGAATTCCAAGAAGGTGTTCATCTCGGCCGAGAGCATGCCCAGCCGCATCAGGTCATCGCGGCGCAACCGCTGCCGTCCGAAACGCCGAATCGACAGCGTGGGGCCGTCGAGCGCCACCGGCGGGATGGTGGCGTTGACACGGCTGCCGTCGGGCAAACGGGCATCGACCATCGGCGACGACTCATCCACGTGCCGGCCAACCCGCGTGGCGATGCGCTGGATGATGCGCAACACGTGCTCGTTGTCGCGGAAGCGGATGGGGGTCTTTTCCAGCCGGCCGAAGCGCTCGATGTAGACATTCTCGCAGCCGTTGACGAGGATATCGGTAATGGCCGGGTCGGCCATGAGGGTGGCCAGCGGCCCGACGCCGACGGTCTCTTCGATCAAGTCCTCCGCCAGCCGTTTGCGCTCCAACTCGTTGAGCAGGAGGTCTTCGGTCTCCAGGATGCGCTCGACGAACTCGCGGGCGGCGTTGGCCAGGAATTCCTCGTTGCCGCCCAGCATGTTTTGATCGTTGATTTCATCGAGCAAACGCTGGTGCAAGGAACCCTTGACCGCCAGGTATTCCGCGCTGCCGGACTTGGTTTCGGCAACCTCGGTGCGCTGCCGTTCGATGTTCGAGGCGGCGGTTCCGCGCTGCTTCTCGCGCATGCGCGACGCGGGCACGGAGAAGCTCGTGCGCAGCAGCATATCGCGCGAATACTTGGGCGAGGGGGTCGAGTTATCGGCATGCTCGTTGGTCACGTGGTCACCTCTTCCCGGTTGCGAACCCCATCGTTCAACGGTTGGGTTGTTCCTTGTTCACGAGCCGCACCCTTCTGGGCCTCGACCGTGATCGCCTCGCGGACCATCTGGTGCAGCACCCGTCCGAAGCCAAACAGCCGGCTCGCCGAGAGCGCGTACGGCCGACCGATATTGGCCGCGATGATCAGTTTCTTCTGGTAGGGCACGATGAAATCCACATCGCGCCCCAGACGCTGGGCCACGTCCGCCGGCTTCAGATTGCCCAAGAAACGCGAATAGCGATTGAGGATCACCCGCTGGCGTTGTTTCGGGAAGCCCAGGTTGTCCAGCACTTCGATCAGCTTGACCGCGCCCAGGACGGTCGGCACCACGCTCTCGATCACGATGAACACGCGGTCACTCAGATCGAGCACCGCCATCATGACGCTGTCGAGCAGCGGGAACGAATCGACGATGACATAGTCATAGGTCCGTCGAGCCAGGGTCAAGATGCGCGACATGATGTCGTCGTCCACTTCCGCCGCTTCGACCGCATCGGCGGGGGCAGCCAACAGGTGCAACCCGCAGCTGTGCGGGGTCGCCAGCTGCCGCAGCAACGTCTCGTCGAGCCGGTCGCGCTGGCGTACGGCGTCGGTGATCGTGGTCGAGGGTTTCAGATCGAGCATGGTACTGGCCACGCCCATTTGCAGGGAGGAATCGATGAGCAGAGTCCGCCCCGGAAAGCGGGTCGCCACGCCGCAAGCGGTGCTGACCGACAAGGTCGACTTGCCAACGCCGCCCTTGTTGCTGACGAAGGAGATGATCCTCCCCATCTTGGCCGGTTCCTGGCGCGTCCGGTGCAGCAGCCGATCGAGCAGCTGTTCCAGGTCGGTGCTCGACAACGGCCGGCGCAAGAAGTCGCGCATGCCGGCGCGGATGGCCTCGATCATGAGGGCACTTTCGGAAACCTCGGGGCCGAAAATGTCCGGATGGAAGACGGCCGCCAGGGCCGTTTCCGGCGAGCCGGCTTGTACCTCCTCGGCGAATGCCTTGAGCATCCGCAGATCGGAGCCCATCTCGACGAGAGCGAGCGTGGGCCGGCGGCTGCGCACCGACTCGACTGCCTGACGGAAGTCGGTGGCAAAGTGCGTGACTGCGGCGTTTGTATTGTTGACGCCGGAGAGCGCGGCCTTGAATTCGGCACGCAACTTGGGGTCCGGACCAACGACGAGAATCTGAAGGGTTTTGTCCACGGTAGTTACCCAGGCTTTCTCTAGCGCACGAGTGCGGGGGCCAACAGGGGGTCTCGGAAGCTTTCATACGCCGCCAGCACATTCGCCAGCTCGGCGGTATCCACTAAGTTTAACTGGTCTGTCAAGACCGCCGACGCGTTTTCCGGGGCGACGATGCTCGGCAGCTTGGTAATGAGGACGATCTGGTAGCCAAACAGCGTGTATTCCAACGTCAGCGACGCCCGGCCAAAGCCAATCACACGTTCCGTCGGCAGTGCCTGAAAGATGGGCACATAGCCAGTCAAGGTATCACCGCCGGTGGTTCCCTGGATGGCCCGGCCGATCGACGTCGCGGTCGCGGGAAGAATGAATTGCCCAAAGCGTTCCCCGGTGGGCTCGACGCCGATGACGTTGCCGTCCTTATCACGGAGAAGGCGGAAGCCGGTGATCTGCCCATTGGAATCGATCAGGGCTTCCCGGCTGCTCAAACCATCCCAGAAACTTCGTTCCAGCGCGAAGGAGGTGGCGCCGGGCAGCGGCGGCGTGACGCTGGCAAACGGCAAACCGATCGACATCGCACGCCGGGCGTCAGCGATGGCGGTGGCGCGCACCGTGATGCCACGGGCCTTCGTTTCAGGATCGAGCAAAGTACCCCGACCGAACAGGTAAGGCAGCGGCGGACCGGCGGAACTCTCTTGACTCCCGGCGGAGAACTGCTCGTTGCTGCGCCGCAGCCGCACGAGAAAAGCACTGCCCCCCAGTCCCGTCTGCGGTACATCGGGGATGAAATCGTCCCGTGTATAGTTGCTCTGCTCGACGTGGCGAGTCAGCGCGTTGCTGGGCAGAGAGGCAAGGGCAGCCACCCCCGGTGTGGCTGGAAGGCCAATGTCGTTGACTGGGAGATCGAAGAAGCTGCCGCTCACCATATCTCCGGCCACGCTATTGGTTTCGTTCAGCCGGAGCACGGGGTCGTACATGGGGTTGGCGCCGATGCTGAACCGCTCCGAAGCCCGGAAGGAAGTCCCCTGGAGCGGGATGCCCTCGCTGAACTGAAAAACAGGTCCGGCGCCATAGTTATAGCGATCTTGGAGGAGACGATCGGGGTTGTGATCAAACACAAAATCGTCGTCAAAAATCTCGGAGACTCGCAGCGACGCGCGGAGCCGGCGCGCGTGGTCGCGCAGCTGAGCCGGAACGCTTTCGTCGTCGCGCCCGCGCAAGCCCTCGAGAGCGGCGCTGTCCACGGCGGTCAGCATCATCCGCCGCGCCAGGACTGCAAAACCGATATCGCTCACCATGGCTGTGATCGCGAGCATCCCAAACAGCAGCAGAGCCACGTAAGCCAAGACCGTACCGCGCCGCCGTCGTGGGTGTTGGGTCAATAATCGCATGGCGAAACTCCACGTCAGGACTCAGGCACTCAGGGATCAGGGATCAGGGATCAGGACTAAGTGCCTAATCCCTGTGATCCCTGATTTTCGCTCAGGGCGCCTTCGGCGTGGTGGTTCCCGACGCCGGCACTACACCCTGGGACGCGGCAGCCGATTCGGGTCGCCGGGGTTCGGTCACCGGGAACGTCATCAAGTTACGCCTGTTACCTTGGATCGATTCGACAACCGTCAACGCCTGCGGCGGCAATTCGGGTGTCACGGTCGGCATCTTGAGGTCATCGGGATGACCCGAGCGGGCCGCGCACATAACCTCGGCGCTAATCGCCATCGCTTCGCTCAGAGCCGTGATCTCCTCCGGGTCGAGAGCGAAGATCACTTCCTGGACCGGCTTGGTTCCACGGACCGAACCGGAGATGAGGGATTCGGACGTCACCGGAACCAGGCGGACGGTCATGGGGGAAACCAGGATGCCATTGCGTGCGATCACTCTCACGGTGGCGCGCTTTTGGGAGACCATCTGGTTGGGACTGCTGACAACCTTCGCGTTCTCCGGCAGATGAGAAGCCAAGTGGCCATCGACGGGCAGCGTCGCCAGCAAGTCAAAGCGATCACCGGCTTTAAGCGATTGAATCCCCTTGATCTTGTTGACCTCGAGCGTGAACGAGCGCTTCCCCGGCGGAATGCCTGCCACCATGCCCGGCCGAGTGCCTTCGGGCAAAAAGTCTTTCTCCCGGAACGCGTAGCCGGTCGGTTTGTCATGACTGAGCACCCGGCCAATCACCTTGCTGATGTCCGTCATCATCTCCGACCGCACGTCGTCCTTCTTCACCCACAGGACTTTCAGCGAGCCGGTTTCGGGCTCGAAGAGGTGATCCCGTGTGACCATCGTGTAAGCCGCGATATCCACAGCGCTGATCGGCACCGGCACCTCGCCCAGATGCGGATCGGCTTTGGGTTTGCGGAAAAACGGCAAATCGATTTGCCCCATGGCCTGGAGCGTTCCCACCGTGCCGGCGCCGCCAATGAGCAACGCGAACAGCAAGAACAGAAACAGAGTCAGGGGAGATACGCCGCGCCGCGCCGTTGCAGAAGCTTTCATGAGAGACCCCTCTTCAGTGACTACCACCCTCAAGGATTGGAATTGCCGGATGCGATCTCGAAACTGCCAAACACCTCACGCCGATAGATCGCTTGCGCCGTCAGCAGCTTGCTGAAAGGACGAACCGTCGTCCCCAGGGCCAGCTGGCGACCCAGACCGAACGGACCGGCGTACGGTCCCACAGCCTGTCCCGAATCGATCGGCCCTCCCGATGGCGTAAAGCCGTTCGCCTGCTGCTGAACTTTCACGCCGCCGTCGTTCGCTTCAATCACCCTATTGCTCGACCCCTGTCCACTCGCGGCGGAGGAGGCATTGGCTTGATAGGCACTCAGGGCCGCCGCTTGATAGGGGAAGTTGATCCGCACGGCGACCAACCCCCGTTGGGACGAGGTGATGGGAAACAGGGACGAAGGACTCGGGACGGTCGGCGTGGGCGTCGGTTGTGGAGTCGGCGCTGAACCTGATCCCGTGCCCGTGAGCAGGCCGGTGTTGTTGCCGGAGCCGGATGTCGTTGATCCTTGGCCGGACTGGCTTCCACCGCTGTTGTTGCCGGAGCTTTGTTGCGAGCCCGAGGCGCTTGACAAAGACGATCCCGGCGGCAACTTCATCTCCTCAACCACGCGGTGCCACTCAATGGTTTCGGCGCCGGTCGAATCCCGGGAGACTACCATGGGAATGGCGACCGTGAAACCACTGGGCGCGGTGCTACTGTTGAACAACGCGCCGGGGTAACGCAGCAGTCGGCGACCGTTCACTTCTTCATAGATCATCAAGGAAAACAGTTGGCGGTTGACGATCGGCTTGTCGGCAAAGAAATCGAGGAAGGCCTGACCCGGGGTGAGCTGCTTATCCAGATCCACCACGAGATAATCTTCATTATAGATGTCCCGCAGGACGCGGGCGTTGGACGGTAGCGTACGATCATAGAGCATCTGTTCGAGCGTGACGTTGGGCGGCAGCGGCGTGCGCGAGATCTCGCGAGCGGCGACATCCGCAGCCTGTTGCACCAGCTGTGCCGAGTACAGCGAACGCCCCATCTCGATGGTCACGGCCAGCAGAAGATAGAGAACCAGAGCGATGAGTGCGAACTCGACGAGTGCCGCGCCAGAGCGGCGGACACGTCCGAGCCTGCCGCGCGACGGGCACGGTAGGGTGGGAGCAACGGTGCGCAATTCAGCGTGATGCAACATGCCTCAATACCTCTTGCAAAACCGTCGCGATGAACAGCCCCAGGGCAATGGCTGGGACATAGGCCAGATCGCGCTTGCCGCGGGCCAAGGCCACCAAAGCGAAGGCGCCGCCAGCCAAGGCGATCCAGAAGAGCGTGAACAGAATCGCCACGTGTCCCAAAGCAGCCCCGAGCGCCGCGACCAGTTTGACGTCGCCCGCCCCGAGGCCTCCGAGGGCGAAAAACAGGGTGCTCAACCCCAACCCGATGGCCAGTCCCCCGAGAAGAGAGAGCCAGCCGATG
>JBGQLF010000244.1:0-9720 GCA_041499985.1 Gemmataceae bacterium | reverse complement strand
CTGGAGCAGCGCGTGCTCGCCGTGGAGCAGCACCTTCGCGCTCCCTGAGGGCGCGAAGGTGGCAGCCGAGAGTCCACTGCTGTGCCGAGACGGTTCGCTGCCTACTCGGCCAGGCTCCCGAGTGACTGGCTTTCGAACTCTCGTACCGGACAGTTACCCCCTGAGGCAGCAAGAGACCCGTAATACCGCTCCGGGTCCAACCCGCAGAGCGCTGGTGGGCGAGGAGGCGTCGTGAGGCTTCACAACCGTCTGGCCAAACTGGCACAGCAAGCGACAGCTAGATGCCACCGGAACCAGCCCGGGGAAGATAGGTTCGAGCGGATGGAACGTTGGGAGGCGTACGTCCGCGGCGAAGGTCCGAAGCCCGCTCCCCTGCCCTGCCCTCGGTGGATCGATCCGGCGACGTGTTGGCCAGGGAACTGGGAAAGCCGGTTCGGTACCTGGCTTCGGAAACGGCCACCGGTTCGCCCACGTTTGCGTCTGTGGCGACAGCAGCGTGGCGTTGACCAGAAGGCCGCTAACGAGAAGAGGCCCCGCTTGGGGCCTCGTGGGCGAGCATGGTACGGAACGTGTCACGCCGCTCCGTGGAGCGGGGCGGTGGCCCGCCAAGTGGCCACAGCCGCCTGATGTTTACGCCAATGCCGATTATCGGAAACAAGCTGCCAAAACCTCTGGCCCGGCCGTCGTGGCTTGCCCGCTTTACCGGTGGGCATTCAGCCTACCACTCCCGTTCCCCGTCCGTCCCATGCCGCACCGGGCGTCGGTGAGGAAGGTCCGTCCTGTTTGTCCGAGCAGACACCCAGGCCAGTGAGGAAGGAGGTATTTGATTAGCGTCTCAGACGCCTATCCAACTCATAAAAGTCTAGCAAATCAAGGGTTGTGGCGGAAGGCAAACGGCGTCACCACTGTTTTTTTCTTCCTGCCCCCGTCCGTCCGGCGCATAAGATAAACCGCGACGGCTCTCGCCTATGGGTTTTGCCACCTTTTCCCCGGTTGGGAGAACATTCGATGTCTCGCACCATAACGGGTCTTTTGATCCTGGCGCTGGCCGTGCCAGCGCTGGCGGCGGCAGGGCCGCCGAAAGAACAGCCCGCCGCGCCGGCGGAGCAGTATCAGGCGCTGGTCAAAGTATACCAGGACGCCATGCAAACCTACTCGGAAGCTCTTGGGAAGGCCAAGACCTATGAGGAACGCCTGAAGGTCTTCGATGAGGTCTACCCCAAACCGGAAAAGCTGGCGCCGAGATTCCTCGAGCTGGCCGAGAACTATTCCCAGGATCCGGTGGCGTTCGATGCACTCACATGGATTGTTGTCAACTGCGTTCGCTCCCCGGCCCGTATCCCGGCGCGAGCGAAAGCCGTGGCGCTCTTGAGCCAGGACCACGCGCGCAGCGAGAAGCTCGGCCCCCTGTGCCAGAACCTCGCCAACGGCTACGACGAGGAAACGGCGATCCTCCTGACGGCCATCCTGGACAAGAACCCCAGCAAGGACGTGCAGGCGGAAGCCTGCTTGGCACTGGTGCAACAATACGGCCGGCGCTTGGAGATCGCCACGCGCTTGCATGATCATCCAGAAACCGGCAGTGGCTTTGCCAGGGCCTACGGCCAGGAGGCTGTCGCGAGGCTGAAGCAGGCGGACACCGCCAACCTGGCCGCGCAGGGGAAGCGCTACGCCAAGCAGTTTGTGGTGAACTACCTGGGCCGGATGAAGCCGGACCGCATCGCTCAGCTGTGCCAGGCGCTCCGCTACTCCACCGACGAAGTGAGCGAAACCCTCGTGCGGACCCTCCTGGAGAAGGACGCGCGGCGCGAGGTGCAAGGCTTGGCTAGCCTGACGCTCGCCCAGGTGCTGAAGCGGCAGCTGGACATGACGCCCGCCGGTGGCGAGGCAACTGCTTTCCAGGTTCGCACGGAGAGCGAGAAACTGCTCCGCCGGGCGTCCGAGCAGTTCGGCGATGTGAAGTTGGCGGGCGGTACGGTGGGGGACAAGGCCCAGTTGGAGCTGGACGATCTCCTTCACCTGGCCGTCGGCAAGGTTGCCCCCGAGATCGAGGGCCAGGATCAGGACGGCAACAAGTTCAAGCTGAGCGACTACCGCGGCAAGGTGGTGCTGCTCGACTTCTGGCACCAATACTGAAGCACCTGACGGTCCATGTGGCCTCACGAGCGGTCGCTCGTCAAGCAGCTCGCCGGCAAGCCCTTCGCTGTCCTCGGCGTCAACATCAGTGAACCGAACACCACAGCCCTCAAGCAACTCGTGGAGAAGGAGACCCTTACCTGGCGGTCGTTCAGCGACCCGCCCACGAGCGCGGGATTGGGTGCCATCGCCAAGAAATGGAACCTGGCCGGCACCCCGACGATTTACCTCATCGACCCCAAAGGCGTGATCCGTCACAAGTGGCTCGGCGGCGCCCGCGAGAGGGTCATTGACAACGCCGTGGAAGAGCTGATCCAAGAGGTCGAGGCAGGCGTGAAGTAACGGCCCAGTCAGGAGAAAGGAATTATCGGTGACATCCACTGACATTGGCGACGAAGCCAGCCGAGAACACCCACAAGGGCAACTCAACCCAATAATCGTCGCACGCCAACGGTACAGGTCAAGGGAAAACCAGGGAGTCCAGCCTCGAGGCCTCTAGGGTGCGCGCGGATTCTACCGAACACAACATGGTATTTAGAAGATACGTATTATCTCTATTAGTTGTATTCGCTGTGGGGAACGGTGCCTAGCGCTTACCAGGGACGCCAGCTGGACGATCGAGGAATGATGTTCACGAAAACCCGCGTTAGCGCCAACAACCTGGCTGGGAACGCGCGTCGGTGGGGCGGACGAATGGCACTAGCTTAAGAGCGGCAGTGTCGAGCATGAAGTGCAGAATAGCTGGGAATCAAGCCATTTTCGAAAGCTCGAACTCAACGGTGAGCCCTTAAGCTAGTGCCATTCGTGGGGCGGACCGAAGCGCGCAACGGACATCGGCTTGTCTGCGCCTGTCGATGCCACCGCATCGGCGCCCACGCCCTTGGTCATCTCCATGATGCGGGCCACACCCTCGTCGCCGCGCTCGAGAACGATGTCGGTCGCACCGAACTCGCGAGCGATTCGTTGCCGCTTCTCGTGCCGGCTCATCGCGATGATCCGCTCGGCACCCATCTGCTTTGCCGAAAGCACACCGAGCAGGCCCACGGCGCCGTCGCCGACCACCGCGACCGCCATGCCCGGCTTCACGTTGGCCGCATCGGCGGCGAACCAACCGGTGCCCCGCCATGCCAGGACGTGGTGACGGTCAAGGCCGGAGCTCAACCGACGAATCACTCTGATTTCCAACGTCGCGTTGCGCTTACAGCCACCTGACTGGTGACCGCCCTGTATAATCGGTCTTTATGCAGATGGCCCGAGACATCGCCACCCAGGCTTAAGGCCCCTTCCCTTCACCTGCATCCGTTCATTCAGGCAGGCGAGGAATAAGAAGGAGCGGGTGACGGCTACGCTTGAACACCGCCTCGGCGACCGAGCCGAACAGTGCCCTTGCGATCCCGCTTCGGCCATGGGAGCCCATGCAGATCAGGTCCACTCCCTTGCGCTCCGCGTAAGCGGAAATCGTACCGGCTACATCGTCCGCCCTGATTACTTGAGCTTGCGTCTCGATACCCCGGGCTTCCGCATCAGCGGGAATCAATTCTTCCAAATGAACGACCGGCTCGGGCGTGTCTGGACCTCCGGGAGCCGCCACATGCAAAAGGTAGACGATCCCGCCTTTAGAAAGAACCGAATAAGCATGCGCCACGGCTCGATTGCCCAATTCGGATAAATCGGTCGCGACAAGCACGCGCTGGACCGTGGAGACCGGCTCCTGCCGCTGGTGACTCCCGGACGGCATGGGTACGCAAGCAATGCTCATGGTGGCATCGTGCAGCAGCTCTCTCGAGACCGAGCCATGCCAGAGCCGACTGAGCCCGTGACGTTGATGGGTGCCTACCACGAGGAGATCCGCCTCCTGCTCTTCGGCGAGCTGGAGTAATCGCGACCCGGGACGACCTAAATTGCTCACGACGCGGACACTCGGTTTGCTTGCCTTGAAAAAATGTTCAACCCTGGAGGTCAGGTCACGGTGCAGGACCTGCTGAATGTCCGGATCGATCTTGGTGATATTCACGGGCCCGCCCAGAGCCAGACGCTGACGCTCTTCGGGGGGCCAGGCAATGTAGGCTGCGGTGACTTCGCACGGAGACACCTGGGCAAGCTCGGCCGCCCAGCGGAGCGCGGCGTCCGAACGGGTAGACGAATCGACCCCGATGACGACGCGCAGGGGCCGCTCACCGCGCAGCCAACCTCGAAACGGAGCAGCATCGCGGATCACCAGAACGGGGACCGACGAGGTTTGCGCCGTGCGCTCCGCGACACTCCCCAGGAGCCAGCGCGAGGACTGACGATGCCCCAAGGAGGCCACGACGACAAGCTTGACCTCGGGCTGCAGTGCGTAATCCACGAGCGCTTCATCAGGGGGCCCGACCGCTACTTTCTCGCGCACGGTCAGGCGCGGTGCGGCGTAAGCGCCGGTGCTTTCCTGCGGCCCGTGAGAAAGAAGGGACCAGGCGCCGGAACGCAAGCGTTCCCCCTCGCGTGCCAGCAATCCCCGCGCTTCCTCGCGGAGGGTCTGCTCCCCAGGAAATTCCGCATCGGCGAAGGCTTCCACGGAATGAAGAATTGCTAGCGGCTCTTGCCACCGCTCCGCCAAACCCGCCGCGACTTCCGCCGCTTCCTTGGAGTTCGTGGAAAAGTCGATCCCACAGAGAACGGTCATGGCGTTGCCTCCACACCGAAACCACACCCGGTCGGTCTTTCCTCACGGCCCTTTGCGACCATCTTGAACGTGCTATCATCAACTCTACCCGGCCTCGGTGCAGCATGGCAACGATGATCGTCCACCAAAGCGCCCGTGAATATGCTTTCCGCGCAGTCACGGGCCGTCCTCGGAGTCAGGCAGGACGCCGAAGGCCGGCGCCGTCAGCGTGAAAGGCGGGTGGGGAGCGTGCTGGCACCGCGGACCGCTTCCTGGGCCAGCTGCTTGGCGTAATAGGTGTGGGTGTGGCCACGCAGGACCAGGCCGCCGCCCTGGACCAGCAGGCGAAAATCGCGCACCAGGCCGCCGAGTCGGCGCTGAATATGCGCTTCCAGCTCGTCGATCCAGTCAGTCCTTGCCAGGTCGGGTGGTTGTTCACGCGTGTGCTGGTTCATGGCTTCGTCAGGGTGAATACCTTGGCAAATACGGGATCAGGTTGGCGAACCTTCCACGATCTTAACCGTCCCTTCGGTCGGCTTCCAGCGCGTAGCAGTGCTTGAGTCGGATGGCAGCTTCACGGTGAGGACGGGGCACGAAGCACGGCGCATCACCTCCTCGGCTACGCTGCCCAGGAGCACCCTGCCGAGTCCTCTGCGGCCATGCGTACCCATGACGATCAAATCACCGCCCGTGTCCTGGGCCGCCCGCAGAATTTCCTCAGCCGGGTCCCCTTCAGCCAGTCGGTGCTCGACGCGCACCTTGGAATCGGGCACCTGAAAACGGTGGAGGACGCGCACGAGATCCGCCCGGTACTCGGGCGGCCCGAGCTGGGCCAAGACCTTTCCGTAGGCGACCTCGGGCCCGGGCATCTGGGTGACGTGCAAGACAACCAGGCGGGCGTTGTGCTCGCGGGCCAGCGTGCTGGCCAGCCGAAAGGCATAGCGGGAACAGTCAAAGAAATCTGTCGGGCACACGATCGTGTGGATGGGAAACATGAGTGGTCTCCGAGAAGTTACCACCGGTTACTTGCCAGGGGGTCGATACACCAGCACCGGCACGGCACTTCCACGCACCACCTTGTCCGCAACGCTGCCCAGCAGCAGCCGCGCCAGACCACCACGCCCGTTCGTGGCCAGGGCGATGAGGTCGGTGGGGTGCTCGCGGACTTCGTCCAGGATGGCCGGAGCGGCCGTCCGGTTCGTAATCAGCCGGGTCTGGACCTGCAACGAGCGCGCGCGCAAGCGGCCGGCCATCCGATCCAGGTAGGCCTGCGCCTCATCCTGAAGCGTTTTGAGGAGATCGGAGTCGAAGCCCCCCACGGCATTGCCCGCAAAGCGACGGTCCGGGAGGATGATCGGCTCGAGGACATGGAGCAGCGTGTAGTGAGCCTGCATCAGGCTGCCCAGGGCGATCGCCGACTCCAGAATCTCTTCGGCCAGCTCCGACCCATCGAGGGGGATCAGCACGTGTTGCAAGCTGGGCTTGCAGGCCAGATCCGGCGTTTCCTCCCGAGGCCGCAGCAGGAGGACGGGCATTGGCTCCTGGCGGACCAGTTTGTCCGCAATGCTACCGAGCCAGAAACGACTCAGCGGGCCGCGTCCGTGGGTAGTCATGACGATCAGGTCTGTACCCGTCGCCACCGCCTGCGCGCAGAGAGCAGCCGCCACCGGCCCGTCCAGCAACTCGTAGGTAACACGAACCGGCGAAGCAGTTACGATCTGCTGGAGCACTCTCTCCAGATAGACTTGCTCGTTTTCCCGAACGGTCGCGTCAAAAGAAAGATCGATGGTCAGCTCGATCCCACTGTACGCTGAGGCGACGGGCACATGGACGTGCACCAGGTGGAGAGTCGCCTTGGCACGGTGCGCGATCTCCACCGCCAGTGGCAGGGCGTGCTCCGCAACGATCGACCCATCCAGCGGCACAAGAATAGTGCGATACATGGCTTGACCTCCAGGATGAGCGGCTTTTTCAGCTGGAGCGGCCTGCTACCCGTGGGCGTCGCCGACTCGTTCGGCCGTTCTGTTCAGGTCTCTCGTCGGACCGGACGAAGGACAATTCCGCGCGCCACATGGACACCGCCTCGGGGAGGCGTTGCTGGAGAAGCCTCCCCCGCCCTTGCGGGGAGCAATAATGGTGCCGACCGCTCCCCACGAAGGTAAAAGCGGGGGGTATCGATGTTTCGACGTCCTCGAAGCCTGAGGGGGCGGGCAAAGCCCCTGCCTCGCGAAGGGAAGAGTGTGCGGATTTGCACAGTGGCAGGCACCTTCCGCACAGGGTGAGCGATAGCGCCGCTCTCGCCCTCAGAAAGCAGCTGGTCCGGATGTGGTGGGGTGGCGGGCAGAAGGTGCTCCGAACGACCGGCTGGCACACGGCAGCGCCTCCCGACAGGGGCGGGCGGGCATGTTGCTGGTCCTGGTGGTCGCGCCGCGCGGCCGGTGGTACTATTCGTTCTCGGGGCCTCTCCGTGGGCTACTTGGGCCTGGTTCAAATCAGGCCCTTTTTGGGTAACACTACAGAGCATCCACGGCCTCGCCTCTACGGCAAGTTCCGCGTGCCCTGCTTAGGGGGCCGTCGGGGGTCGCGGGTTAGTTGCGCAACGGGTCCGGCAGGCCGAGCAACTCCAGCCAGTGTGCATGTTCCTGGCCGGTCAGCAACTCCGCCGGTCTGTGGTCCACACGCTCGGGATGCTCACTGCGGAGGAAGCGCCGGTGGTTGAGGAAGAATTGCAGCAGGTGCAAGTAGTCCGACCCCAGGTGACGTCGCAAGAAGAAGTAGTTGCGCAGGCGGCTGTTGACGTTCTCGACCACGGAACTGGCCCGGACCGTTCGTCGGGCCAGCGCGGCCACCGCCTCACTCAGCTCATAGAACTGCCCGCGCAACTGTTGGCGCAGGGCTGCCTCCGCCGGCCAGCGCCGGCGGTCACGCAGGTCCATCTCCTGCACCTGCAAGACGGCCCGCGTCACGGCCACGGCCACCTGGAAGTCGGCAGCCACGCTGCCCAAGTCCGCGTCCAGGCGCTGGGCAAAAGCCAACACGGCGTCGCGTTGGTTGACCAGGTAGGTGCAGACCGGCTGGAGGCGGTGCGGACACTGCGGCGTTCGCGCCCGCAGTTCCGCGACGACGAAGTCGTACAGCACGCAGCGTTCGGCATAGCCGGGACCCGCCAAGGCCAGGATGTCCTGCCGCAGCCAGCCGACTAACGTCGCCACGTCGTCGGCCAAGGCGACGGCAGCGGCCGTGGCCGGGCGGGCATGGCGGAGCTTTTGACTCACCCGGGTGTCGCGTCGGCCCTGCTGGCGTTCCCGCCGGGCTTGGTGCCGTTCCAGCTTGGCGCAAGCCTCCAAGGCTTGGTAGGCCCGGTTCTCCAAGAACGTGACCACGGGCGTGACTTTGTGCACGACGTGGAAGACGTCGCCACGGCGGGGGGTCTCCGGCAGGGCCAGGTCTTGCCCAGCTTGCAGACCGCTGCCGCCATCGCCGATGATGGCCTGTGGCGCGAAACCCCGGTCACGCAATTCCAGCAGCCGGACCGCCCAGGTTTCGCCATCACGCTGCTCTTCCAGACTCAACAGATAGCAGTAGGTGGAGGCGACATCGACGCCGACCAGCACGGGCAAGCGGGTCTGGAAGAGTTCGTCGTGGGCGCCGATGCCGACGGCCGACAGGTCTTGCCGGCCGTTGAGGGCCCGCGCTTGGTCCATGGCAGCGTGGGCGACCGCGTGGATGGTCCCCAAAGAGCACGGGTAGTGGAACAGGTCGCGGAGCAATTCGTGGACGCCGCGGTACGAACTGTGGCACACGAGCAGCAAGGTCAGGATGAGCCGGCGCAGCCACACCGCCGTCACCGGCAGCCAGAACAGGACGTGGTCGGCGGCGGCGTGGTTCGGAACAAAGGCCTCCGTGAGGGCCTGCTCGGCCTTGTCGACCTGCTGGTAGACGAACTTGCGGCTGACCTGATACGCCTCGGCCAGTTGGGTGATAGGACGCGCTCCAGCCAAGGCTTCGACCGCCAACTCCTGGCGCTGGCGGGGAGCCAAGAGCTTGGCAGGACAGGCCGACACAGCCAGAGTCGGGGCGACGGGGGTCGAGGCGCTGGGTAGAATGCACATGCCTGGTACTCCAGAAGATCAAGGGAAGGAATCACACCCTCGATCTACGGAGTCCAGGCCCTTGCAGCTGCGCTACCCCCCGATTTGTTACCTTGATTTGAACCAGGCCACATTCTCTACGCGACGGATTTCACAGAGGCCTCACTGCCGGCGTTTCAACTGGCATGCTCCCTATCCCGGGACTACGGATCGCAACTCCTGGTTCTTCATGTCCTGGCGCCTCCCGCGACAGTTTTTGAGATGGACCAGGCGTTTCTCGCCCCCGAGGAACGCCTCAAGCATGCAATGGGCGAACTACGGCTCCTGAAACCTGCCGACACGGGGATCCTCACCGACTATCTGCTGCGGGAGGGCATGCCGGCGGAGGAAATCTTGCAAGCGGCTGTAGAAAGACACTGTGACATGATCGTCATGGGGACGCATGGCAGGAGCGGCCTGGGCCGGGTCATGATGGGCAGTGTCGCCGAGGACGTTTTGCGCCGTGCAGCGTGTCCCGTCCTGACAGTGAGATCGCACGCAAGCCTGAAAACGCTACGAACCATCCTCTACGCCACCGATCTCTCGGAGCTTTCCGACCAAGCCTTCCCCGTTGCGCGGGCGCTGGCCCAGGACCATCGAGCCTCGTTGGTGATCCTCCATGTGTACACGCCACCGATCTCCTACGCCGAAGAGGTAGCCCGACGTCCGCCCGACGGCTACGTCGATGCGTTATGGGAGGCGATGCACCGTTACGAGGTGTCGGACGCAGCGGTAGCAGTTACTCATCGGCTCGCGGAAGGCAATCCCGCCAAGGAGATCGTGCGGGCGGCTCAAGAGTTGAAGTGCGATCTG
>JBGQLF010000243.1:0-9728 GCA_041499985.1 Gemmataceae bacterium | reverse complement strand
TGATCATCTTCAACTGCTGACTGGCGTGGCCGGGATCTCGGGCGCAGCGCTTGAGAATGCGCTGCATATCGAGCGTCTGGAGAACGAAAATCGGCGGTTGCAAGCAGAAATCAACGTTGAGCACGACCTGTTGGGCAACAGCTCGTGCATGCGGGAGGTTTATCAATTTATTGCAAGAGTCGCTCCGTCTGGCTCTACAGTCCTTGTCGAGGGCGAGAGCGGTACGGGCAAGGAGCTGGTGGCGCGGGCAATCCACCGTAACAGTCCGCGTGCAGGAAAGCCGTTCCTGGCTATCAATTGTGCGGCTCTGAATGAGAGCCTCCTCGAAAGCGAGCTGTTCGGGCATGAGAAGGGCGCATTTACCCATGCCGTGACGACGCGGAAGGGCAAGCTGGAAGAAGCTGCGGGAGGCAGCGTGTTTCTGGACGAGGTTGGTGAACTTACGCCAAGTGTTCAGGCCAAGCTGCTGCGCGTCTTGCAGGAGCGGGAATTCGAACGACTGGGTGGTAACCGCACGATCAAGGTAGACATCCGGCTCATCGCTGCGACGAATCGGGATATGAAGGAGGCCGTCGAGAGTGGAGCCTTTCGGGTGGACTTGTATTTCCGTTTGAACGTTGTCTCTATTCGCTTGCCGCCCTTGCGCGAGCGGCGTGAAGACATTCCCCCGCTGGCCGCTCACTTCATTGAGAAGCACCGCTCGAAATCAGTAAGACGCATTGTTGGCTGCTCGGAAGAGGTCCTCGTTTGTTTACGAAACTACGACTGGCCAGGGAACGTCCGCGAACTCGAGAACGCAATCGAACGGGCAGTCGTGCTGGGTTCTAGCGAGCTAATTTTGCCAGATGATCTGCCGGAGTCAATCGCCGAGGCGGCGGAGCCCGCAGCTGGCGGTGGCAACCACAAGTTCCATGAGACCATCAGACAGGTGAAACGGCAACTCGTCCTCAAGGCGCTCGAGCAGGCTAAGGAGAATTACGCCGAAGCGGCGAGGCTGCTTGGTGTGCATCCCAATAATCTGCACCGCTTGATCCGGAATCTGAATCTCAGGGGTTCGCCGAGCACTTAGAGCAACGCTTCGGTTGAGGCAGGCTCTCTCATCCACTTCTAGCCGTCACGCAAGAACCTTGGCACTGACGATGGAGCTGTTGGAGCAGCGGGAGCTGAGCTTCGTCTCGGTCACAAAGCAGTCTGGACATGACAACTTCACGAGCCAGGAGACACCAACCCTGGGCGGCGATTCGTTCTCATCTCGTCTTGTGTGGTAAGATCCCAGGAATACGCAGCGCCTCGGCGGAGGTTTACTATGGATTTCATCGAACGAGTGTTTGGCTTCGCTCCGGACGGAGGCGACGGTATGACCGAATTGCTCGTCTTCGCTGCTCTGATCGTACTGGCGGCCGTGGTGATTCGGCGCCGAGCAGCCACGTCACGAGTAAGCCGATCTTGATTGGCATCGCTTGGAACAAAGGCAGGATCGCCAGCTCCGTCAAACAAGGTACTGGAACTGGCGCACGTCCGACGCCCACAAACGTCCGCTTTCTGGAGCAATCGCCCAGACACGCCAGCGGGCGGATCCTCCCGGGTAGAAGTCGAACGTCACCTCGGGTTGCAGGCCCCATGCTGAACGGCGACGGTGTAGGCGGCCGCTTCAGGAACAGCCCCCTCTAAGCCAGATGCATAATACGGGGGAAGGCACGGAGTTGGACGCCGTCGGCGGGAGGCCGAAGGTTCGGCGCCAGCACCGCGTCATCCTTCACGGGTCGCCCGGAACGAACCTTAAACCCCTTAGACCCCTTCGGCACCTTTAGGCGCCAGATGCCGCGCCCATAGGTGGCGGCAGTTAAGGTACGGCTGTTTTTGTGAAAGACGAGATCAGACACCACGACGTTCGGCAGGTTGCTGCCAGCAACACTAGCCCAGCCACCGCCGCGGGTCGCCATCCACACGCCTGCGTCGCCGCCCACAAACAGCCGATACGGCGGATGGGTCTCGAACGCTAAGGCGTTGTACACGACATCGGGCAACCTATGGTGCGTGTCGAGGTCCTTCCAGGTCTCGCCCATGTCATCTGACCGGAACACGTGCGAGTACGGCAGCTTCTGCTCTGCGCCGGCCAAAGCGGCGCCCGCCAGTCCGGTACCAGCCACGGTGACGACCACGGTCGCCGGCCACCGGGGGTGAGCCTCGATGCGCGTAATCAGACGCGGCGGAATATCGAGCCCCGCCAGGTTCTCGGACCACTTCTTGCCGCCATCGATGCTTCTAAAGATTCCGCCTTCGGTGGTACCTACGAACATCACGTGAGGGTTCCGGGTGGAGATCTCGATCGCGGATATGGCCGAACCGTCGAAAATAGGGGACGCTGGTTTCCAGCTTCGCCCGTCGTTCTCCGTGCACCACAACCCGTAGGTGCCCACCCAAACCTTCTTCACCCTTTTGCGCCGGCTCGGCTCAATTTCCATAACGGCAATCGCGCGCAGCTTCTTTTCGGCCTCTTGCATGTTTCCGAGTTTGAAGTCCGTCCTACCCCATTTGGCAGGGTACGTCCCGCGAGCCCACGGCTCGCCGCGGCGATGGCGATGAACACCGAGGCCGGCGTCCGAAGCAAAGACGTGTTCCTCGTCCGCGGGGTCAAAAACGAGCCAGGCCCCGTCGCCCGCCGCGACCCGGGCAAATTCTTTGGGCTTGGCCGCGTCGCCTACGCCGGCAAGCAGTGTTCCCGCATCCTGCACACCCCCGCCAAAGACCTTACCCTTGGGGTTGGAGGGCGCCACATCCACCTCGTAGAACATGGTCGTACTCATACCTCTCGACCGCTCGTCCCACATGTCGCCGCTATCCAGGCTCACCGCAACGCCGCCGTCGTTGCCCGAGTAAATGAGATCCTCCCCGGGCTTGCCGGGGACAATCGCCAGCGCATGATGGTCGGCGTGGACGAAATCCGCCGGAAGCGGTGGAGCGTCCCCTCGCTCACTGGTGGTAATCTCATCCCATTTCCCTCCGCCATCCTTGGTACGGTGCAGGTTCACTCCCCCGCAGACTACGAAGTTCGGGTTTACAGGATGGACGCAGATGGTGTTGTTGAAGCGCATTTGGCGCTCGCGGTCAAAGTGCCGGCCGCCCACCTCGCGCCAGGTCTTTCCGCCGTTCTGAGTACGAAACACACCCAGGACCGTTCTGTCGAAGCGCCTGGCGACCAGCGCGTAGAGGATCTCGGGATGAGAAGGAGAGATCGCCAGGCTGATTCTGCCGCACACTTCACCGTGGGGGAGCCCACCTCGTAAGTGTGTCCAATGCTTTCCGAAGTCGTCGCTCCGCCAGATTCCATTCATCGAACCGCCCGGCTCGATGGCCGCATAGAGGACACCAGTCTGGGTGGGATGGAACACGACCGCGTGGCAGTTGTAGCTGCGCAGGAGCAGGCCGCCGAACGTGTTGGGCCGAAGTCCGAGGGACCCTTCATCCAGATAGAGTGCGGCGGGCATGGTCTCGTCGTGAGACACGGCCCCCAAGGCGATGCGGGGGCCGGATGGAGACTGGCCATAGGTAATGGTCCCGACCCTTCGTGGCAAGACGTCCCTCGCGGCCCTTGAAAGCGGGCGGCCGCCCGGGGCAGTAAAGTAGGGCTTCCAAGGGCCGCCCTCTTGCATGGCATAGACGCCGCTTCCGGGATAGCTGTCGGGTGACTGGTTGGCCTCTCCGGTGGCGCACACCAGCAGGTGGCTCTTTGGTGTCGGGTAAATCGCCAGGGCCCCGATGTTCTGACTGAACCACTTCGGCCAATAGGACTCCCAGCGCCGGCCCTGATCCTTACTCATCCACACTCCACCCCCCGCTGAACCGGCAAAGACCGTATCTGGATGGTGAGGGTCCACTACCAGGCAGGTCACGCGGCCAGCGAAGTTGGAGGGACCCAGGTCCTCCCAGTGCAGCTTCTCCCCTTGCGGCCCCTTTCCTCGGTCGAACCTCGCCTGGTGTTCCCAGAATCGTTCGAGCTCTCGCGGGGCCGCGTCCCGCAAGGGGAAACTGGTCCGGCGATAAAACCACTCCTGGCGTGGCTTCTCGGTGAGGAAGGGTTCGAGTCGCCGTTTGAGTGATCCGGTCTTCACATTGCCCTCCAGTAACCCGCTCCGGCTGGTTGGCTGCGCCCCGGCCGCTAGTTCCGGGGTCGTCTAGAGGCGCAGCGGAATGAGGCAGTCACTGCCCCCGGCCCATCGAAAGCCGGCATCAGAAGGCAGTCGAGGGTGGCGGGGTCGAAGTGCTTAGACGTGTGGCGTTAACTGTTCTCTGGATCTCGGCTAAGGCACTCTTCGCCCTCGTCAGCTCTCGGGCGCTCTTTGCGTTGCTGATTGTTCTTTTGATCTTGGCTAAGGCACTTTTCGCCTTTTCCAGCTCAAGGACTTTGCTGTGAAGCGTCTTCTTGCTATACCACTTCTTCTTGGCCATTGGGAATTCCTCCTTATCTTTATCCTTAAAGTGAGTCTCTCAAGTCTGCGGCGGTCTACCAGCTTAGACCAAGCCGATCAAAATACCAATCATCATCTCGCACCCGCTGCGAGAGTATTTGCTCCCGGCGCGCCGCAATGTCTCCGGCCACCAGCAGCGTGAGGGCCTTTCCGAAGGCGGGGTAATGCCGCAAACTGGCCACGACCTTGCCTAGCCGCTCGGGGTTGAAATGAACGAACGCCAGCCGCAAGCGATTGTGAAGATACTGTGGCCACCCGACCGGGAAGGGAGAGCGCCTGCGAAACCTGTGCCGGACCACAGTTTCGGGCACAATCCGCAGCTCGTAGCCCAGCAGCCAAAGCCGCACAGACACCTCGTTGTCGACGTTGCCTCTTTGCAGAAGACCGTCGTCGAATCCGCCGCTGGTCTCTATGACATCGCGGCGCATGGCCAAACAGCAGCCCGGAAGAATCGCCACTGGCCGTGGACCTTTCGGTTTGCGGCGGTGCCACCGGACATCCATCTGCGGACCCTTGAAGGTGAGCCCAAAGCCGAGGAGCGGCGTGGCCGGCAATTTTGAAATGCCTGGGGCCACGGCTCCCACCTGGGGGCTCTCCAACTGGTCCACGAGCGGCCGCCACCAATCGGGGTCCAGCCCCAGGTGGGCATCGGCGAAGACTATCACGTCGCCACGAGCTTGCCGCGCTCCGAAATTCCGCGCTTTGGCCACGCCGAGACCTTGAGCCCGGTAGAGCCGGACCTGGCCCCGGCGCCGAGCGATGCGGTCGGCGGACCCGTCGATCGAGCCGTCGTCGACGACGACAATCTCCGCGCCGTCCGGCAGGGTGTCTTGCAAGTTCTCTACAGTGCGCCGCAGATGGGTTCCTTCGTTCCGGCTAATCACAACCATGCTGATCCGCTTCAAACGGCTGAGCCTCCTCACGCGGCTACTTCGCACGAGCTTTCTCCTCCAACCAGATACTCCCCGTTGGCTGGGCTAGGGCAAACACCATGCGATCGCCCCCTACCGAGAGTCCGGTGAGATAACCGTAGGAGCCCACTCTGCGTAGAGACCGTCGAGCCGAATGGAAGTGCCAGATGGGGAATGCCTTGCGAGAGGGTTTCTTGGTGGTCGGGTCCAGGCGCTGAGCCCAGATGCAACGAAAGCCGTCGCGCTCCGAAATGAAGTAGAGGAGATCGGAGTTGGTCCCCCAGTAAGGGTCCCGTTCGACCGCCTTGCCGTCGGTGATAGCGATCCACTCGGAGACCGGTAAGGGCCGGTTGCGGTCGAGCGGAGCGATCCAAACTTTCGCGGTACCGGCCGGATTATGTACCGAATGAAAGGCTATCCACTTTCCATCGGCAGAAATCTGACCTCCAGACAGCATCGAATCTGTACCAGGTCGGAGCGCGAGTGTCAGGATCTTGTGCTCCGTGGTATCGAACATGAGAAGATCCTCGTTGGCCATGGGCTCGATCGCGATTTGCCGGCCATCGAAGGAGACGCCGGTCACCGTGCCACAACGCTCGCAAAGTTTCTCAACCGTGCCACCGACGCTGGGCACGGAGAAAACGTGGTACTGCACGTTGCTGTAAGCGACACAAGTGCCGTCCCCGGCGAACTTGGCGCTCATCAGCCGGACCGGGCTGGAGAGGAGGGTGCGCTCGCGGCCGCTGGCAAGATCCCTCCACTGCAGCGCCCAACTTCCGAAGCGCTCGCTGACGAACAAGATCTGCCGGCCATCCCGGGTTATCGACGGCGCCCACTGAGGCAGGGCGCTATCCGTGAGCCGCTCGATCTCGCCGCGCGCCGTGCCATTCGCTTCCAGGGGTAAGGTCCAGATTTCATAATTCAACGCCTCATCGGCAAAGACCAGCCGCTCAAACTGGCTGGAGATGGCGCGGGCCGCGTGAACGTGACGGCCCGGGCCACGGGTAATCCGGCGAGCCGGACCGCTGACGCTACGGTTAGCCGAGAGATAGATTTCCCACAAACTAGCGGCGTCCCCCAAGGGCGCGGTAACGAGCACACGGCTCCTACCGTCGTCGATCCAGTCGAGCGGTGCCAGGTCGAGTCCCGAGCCCGCTTGGGTCCTTCGCAGCCCCTGCGCAACAAGCTGCGGAAAGGCGCCCGTCTTTTTTGGGCGGCCCTGTTCGATGGGAAGGACCCACCAGTCGGCGGACTCGCCCGGATTCTTCTCTCCCAGCACCAGCAATTCGTCATTCCGCGGCGACCACACAGGATACATAGCCCAGGCCATCTCGGGATGCACTGGCCGGGGCTGGCCACCGCCTGACTCGACGACGAACACGCGTGAGGCCCCAGCCGCGTACGACCCTTCCCTGCCAACCCAGTAGGCGAGCAGCCGCCCATCGGGAGAAAAGCGAGGATTGCGCCCACCCGCAGCAAGCAACAATGGGTCGCCGCCAAGCGCCGGCACGACATAGACGCCACCACCGTCTCTCTCGGAGCGAAAGGCGATGCGCGTGCCGTCAGGCGAGAACGAAGGGTGCGTTTCGTCCGCCGGGTCGCTCGTTATCCGGATCGGCTCTTGCCCGCCAATCTGCTGAAGCCAGATGTCTAAATTGTCCTGTTTGCCTCGGTCGGAGGCGAAAGCGAGCAGCGTGCCATCCTTGGAGAGCGCAGGAAAGACGTTCAGGCCATTGTCCGCCGTTACCAGACGTGGAGTGGCCTCGGGTCCGGTGTCAGCACCGGCGCCGTGGATCAAGTGTAAGGTTCCAACCGCCAGGAGGGCCCCGGCGAGACCCGCTAGCCACAGCGTCAGCCAACCGAACTGGCGCCGCCTGGTTTCGTGCACAGCAGGAAGCGCCGCGGAATCCAGATTTCGCAGCAGATCCAGGATCAGCTTAACGTCCGCCATGTGCTGCCATCGGTCGTGCCGCTTTTTCTGTAAGCATTTCTCGATCAGGCGGTCGAGCCCGCGAGGCACGGCGGGGGCCAATTCCGAGAGCGACACCGGCTCCTTGTTCAGAATCGCTGCCAGCGTGGCGAGGTTCGAGTCCTCCTGGAAGGCCCGGCGGCGGGTGAGCATCTCGTACAGAAGGGCGCCGAATGAGAAAATATCCGAGCGCGCGTCGAGGGGCTTTCCTTGGGCCTGTTCGGGCGACATGTAGGAGACCGTGCCGATGACCTGGCCCGAACCGGGAACCAAGGGCTGGGTGGTAGCCCCGGCGGCATGGGCAGGCTTGGAGTTCTGCTGGGCCAGCCCGAAATCGAGGACCTTTACCACTCCGCGCTCGGTCACCATGGCGTTGCCGGGCTTGAGGTCGAGATGGGCGATGCCTGCGTCGTGGGCAGTGGCCAGGGCGTCGGCGATCTGGCTCGCATACTCCAGGGCTTGCGGAACTGGAAGCGGGCCGGTATTCAACCGAGCGGCTAGCGTTTTCCCCTCTAGGTACTCCATGACGAGGAAGTCGATGCCGTCCTGCTGGCCGATGTCGTGGAGCCCGCAAATGTGCGGATGATTCAGGCTCGAAACGACCCGCGCTTCGCGTTCGAACCGCTGTCGCGCTTCCGGGTTGCTGGTCAGGTGTGTGTGGAGAACCTTAATCGCGACAGTGCGGTCCAAGCGGGTGTCTCTGGCGCGATAGACCTCTCCCATCCCACCCGCTCCCAGCAGAGCAAGGATCTCGTAGGGGCCGAGGCGGGTTCCGGAGACCAGGACCATAGCTCCCTTCCGAAGCTGGCAGCTAGTGTAACGCCGCGGCAGCCGTCAAGCAACAGACTAGTGGCGAGGATGAGGGACGTGATTGGGATTGAGGCGGCTTAGCCGAAGCCGAAGTTGAGCCAACCGGCGAAGGAAGAGGGCGTCGGCGAGACGCGTCAACCAAGTGTGAAGCACGGATATTACCTATAATTCTTCAGCAACCTGCAGTTCCCGGATCCGAACACGACGATCGGGACGGCCACGAGGGGGCGGGTGCGAGGATCTGTCGATTCTCTTGGGTCGAAAGAGGGTAGAATCCAATTCGATGGCGACGAGAGACGAATCGATGCCCTTGTTGTCGTGCGTGATGGCGACTCGCCGTCGGCTCCGCTTTCTACCGCTGGCGCTCCGCTGCTTCTTGCGGCGGACTTATGCGAACGCCGAACTGCTAGTCGTCGACGACGGCGACCGGCCGGCGGGCGCGCTGTGCCGCGATCTGCCGGGCGTGCGTTATCTCCGTCTGACGCAGCCCACGCCGACGGGCGTCAAGCTGAATCTCGGCATCGAAGCGGCGCGCGGCCGGATTATCCAGAAGCTCGACGACGACGATTTCTACGCGCCGCATTTTCTGGCGACCTCGGTCGCGCATCTACCGCGGCGCGACCTGCGGACGACGGTGGTCACGCGGTGCTGCTTTCTAATTCTGCTACGGGACAGTCCAGTGTTGCGGCACAGTGGACACGGCTGGAAGCCGGGCGGGGCTCTCTGCTTCCATCGCGCGTTGTGGGAGCGGAGGCCGTTTCGTGAACTCGAGAAGTCGGAAGATTCGGTATTTCTTCGCGATCACGATCCGCGCGTGGTGCGGATCTGCGACGCGGAACGGCAGTACATCGTGGTAAGACACGGCCGGAACACCTGGAAGGCGATCCGGACGGAAGGCGTGACGCAGCTGGTGGACGACTATTTCCATCGTTTGCCGGCGTATGACCAACCGCTCTCGCGGGTGGTGCGGCGGAGCGATTTCCGGTTTTACCGGTCGTTGTTCCGGTGGAGCTAGCCCGGCAAGAGCGGGTCAGGCCCGGTCGGACTTGCCGCCACACAAAGAGGGGCAAGAGCCGCTGCACTTCTCGAGGGACCGAGCGGGTCAAGGAGATGCTGGACGCTTGCTCGGACCAGAAGGACCCGTGCCGTCAATTCCCGTTGGGCTCCCCTGCAAGAGCAACGGCCGACATGGGCGGGTTGCTACGAGTGGAGGAGCCTGTCGAGCAGAGTGTTTCGGAACGGAGGTCGGCTTACCGTGAAATTGGCCGCGCTATCGAAAGTGTCGCCCCATAAAAAAGGCGTCATTCCGTCGGTTTTGCCTTTCGGCTAGTGGGCGTTCGGAAAACACTTGTCTTTCGAACGGCTGGTTGGGCGCGGCTAGCTGGCGTGTTTGTGCCGGCCGGTCGGCTAGCGGCGCGCGGGGGTTTCCGAACGGCAGGCGTCGATCACCGTAGACATCGGTAAATCAAGCAGGTGCGCGATCTTCCGCCAGCTCACGCCCTGGGAGCGTAGCCGGACCGCCTCGTGGCGCCTAAAGGCGCGCCTGGGGCGCCCCCCAGGGGCCTTCCT